>JANMYC010001383.1:0-1686 GCA_031381715.1 Saprospiraceae bacterium | reverse complement strand
ATTACACCAATCCACGTGTTGACAATTTTAACTAATTTCACGAATAAATTGCCCTTAAGGGCAATTTTAGTGTCATTCGCAATAATTCTGTCAACATCTAAATTCGTGCAATTAGTGTAATCCTATGAATTCGTGGCTTATAAACTTTTATGTATGGTTTCAAAAAATTAATCAAACCATCTGCACATTTAAAATAAAAAAGGCATCTACCAAAAGTAGATGCCTTTTTTACATTCCATTTTTACACCTAAAAAATAATCTTTATTGCTTGATAAGTCGAGCAGTATGCGTTTTATTATCAGCGGTAATCCGTACGAAATAGATACCTGCTGGTCGATTACTCAAATCCAACTCGTACTGAGCGTTATCTAATTGTCGGCTATTTTGCTCGGTTATTAATTGTCCCATCACATTGAATACTTGAACTTTAGCATCCACAACTTTACGGAACTCAACTTCTAAAAGCGCGTTTCCAGATGTCGGATTGGGTGATAATGTGAGCTTGGCAATAGCTGATGATGCTTCAAAAGTTGAAGACACAAAATCTATTTTATACGTAATCACATCAGTACAACCATTTGCGTCCGTGATAGTGAGGATATAATCGCCCACAGCTAAGTTTACAATTGAATCAATTACTGCATTATTACTCCACTTATACGTGAATGGAGATGCTCCGCGAGTAGGCTTTACGACAATTCTTCCATTAGCCAAACCTCTATCCGATTTTTTAATTGTAGCTTGTACACCAAAATCATTCGGACAGACGGACTTGTAGTTGATATTATCAATGTCAATGAAATAACCCACAAACGCATCAATCGCACTCGTCAATTGGAAACGTATTTTGATATTACCGCCCGCAAATTGCTTCAAACTCACCGTTCTTGTGCGATAGAGATTGGTAAGTGTATGGTTTGATTTCACAACTCTATCTATTTCAATCCAATTTGCTCCACAATCAATATTCGCAAACACTCTGAATGTATCTTTTGTAACAAGGTCATAGCCCGCAAATGGTGAATCTTCATTAACGAAACGATAGTCGTATTTTAAAGAATCATCGGCTCTCACTAAACCAAATTTATTAGTAGTAACATCAAAAAGTTGAGCGTTGGGTGAAATAATAGTATCACCATCCACTACTGCTGTATCGGAGAAGATATTGGCGAATATATAACCATTTGTTGCTGCATTGCCATGTCTTCCTCTACCTAATCCTGCCCTAACAGCCGTCCAATACTGAGGGGCCACGCCATCATCAAAATTAAAGACTGTATTGCCCTTCGTTGCGGGTGTTATGAAAAAAGTAGTAACCGCCGTATCATTGACTCGAATATTATCAGATGACTGATTGACCCAAGCCTTGAGCGTATGCGTACCCGCTGACACTAAAGAGTTGAGGGCGGCTTTAAATTTATAAATCACAAACCCGCCGGGTGGAATGTTGACATTAGTTACATTTTCACTGATAGTAGCATTATTATCTAATTTAAAACTGACTGAGTAGGTGGATTGGGCGGTGGTGCCAAGATTGTAAATCTTCAAAGCAACAGTATCTTTCATGCTCCCACAATCACTGATATCCACTCTACCAATGCTATCTAAAGCTAAATCAATAGCCGAAGCAGGTGCTACGACTATATTGTCAACAGCAACGCCATCATAATTGAGATTGGTTGAATT
>JANMYC010001346.1:0-4827 GCA_031381715.1 Saprospiraceae bacterium | reverse complement strand
TTGAAATTCGTACCAGCATTAGCCGTTAAATGCGGTCCCTGCATACTGGCTACTAAACGAGGCGACATAAACAATGTATGTGCCTTATTAATGGGGTAATTCATCGCTAATTGTACGGAATAGCGGGGGAAAATGCGGATTTTAGGGATGTCTTCGCCTTTATAAAAAGAAACATTGGGGCGATTGGCGTGGTGAAAAGAACCACCAGCAAATATCGAGGTTTTATTATCTAACTGTACGGTGTAGTTCAAGCCTACTGTCAGGTCATTGTATCCAAAATTATTTTCAGGTAAACGCTCTGAGGAAGGCAAGCTATAACCTGTTACCCCATTCCATTGATCTTGAAAATTCAAAGTTTCATAATTGACGTTTCGTTGGGTCAAACCCATCTGAACGCCCAAAGAAAGATATTGTGAACTTTCAAGATTCAGTGATTTGTGATAAGCCCCAGAGATGGCTATTTGAGTAGTTGAAAAATCAAGGGCGTTGACTTTATCTCTAAAAAAAACGAGACCAGCACCAATTTTATCTTTACTGACATTACTTTTAAATGGTTCAAGCCTCAAATCAGCACCAAATGAAAATGTCTGATAAGGTTGCTCCAGTAAACCTCGCCATTGGTCACGATAAATAGTGCCCACGCGGTATTTGCCATCAAACATCCCCGTCAAAGCTGGATTAAGTGTGAGCGGCGACGTATAAAATTGTGTAAATTGACGGTCTTGGGAAAAGAGTCTGCCAAAAGACAAAAAGATTATTGAGTAAATAAGAATTTTTTTCATAAAGTTGTATTCACCAAATTTCGTGCAAAAGTATTTCAAGAAATTAGAATATGAACAAATAAAGGATTATTTTACATAAAATTTTGGCATTGATTGGTTGAGATGCCTTAAATCGAGTTGCTGTAATGATTGAAGTTAACTTAAATCGTTCCAAAATAATTATAGGGGCTTTATTGAAATTAAAGTAACCGTATTTTAACGATTTTTCACCTTGAGTTATTATTTTTGGGACGAATTTAAATCGCCTTAATCTTTATTTGTTCAAGCATTTTAAACGCTACATTTTTGATGCAGATTAAAACGATGAAAAACTCATTCAAAAAAACAGTTAATGAATAATCCAGCAGTGTGTCATTTGAGTGTTGTTCCTATCCGAGCGGGTGCGTCGGATAAGGAAGAAATAGTGACGCAGTTGCTTTTCGGAGAGTTGGTTGATATTTTGGATGAGCCTAAGTCGAAGCGAAATTGGTGTCAAGTTCGTTGCGATTGGGACGGATATGAAGGGTGGATGGACATTCGGCAATTAAAAAGAATTTCGGAAGAGGACGTTGATGCATACCGCAGTGAATCAGCTCATTGCTTGGATTTAACTTCGATTTTAGCCAATAATGACCATTTTTTACCCGTTTTAATGGGTGCAACACTCCCTCAGTACGATGGCGTAAATGTGCACATCGGCGATAAGCATTACACTTTTGGGGGGCAAGCCATTCGCAAAGGGGCTTTAGAGGCGACTCCAGAGATAATCATCAAATTGGCGCGTAGATATTTGTATGCGCCTTATTTATGGGGTGGGCGGTCTCCATTCGGCATTGATTGCAGCGGTTTTACTCAAATTGTGTATAAAATGGCGGGATTTCGACTCCGTCGTGATGCCTCTCAACAAGTGGAACAAGGCAGATTGATAGATTTTGTTGACCAAGCGCAGGCGGCTGATTTGGCTTTTTTTGAAAACGATAAAGGACGAATTGTACACGTTGGTATCGTCATGGATGGGGGTTTTATCATTCATGCGGCGGGTCAAGTGCGGATTGATAAGCTTGATCATTACGGTATTTTTAATGAAGAAAGAGGTGTTTATTCCCATAAATTACGCATAATTAAGCGATTTTTGCCCAATAAAACCAATAATGTGCTCCTTGAAACTGTTTCCGAACCCATGGAAGCCGACGAAACGCAAATAAGCATGTTTTAACAGTTCTTAAACTCTTACTTCCCAAATCTATGTCTTCCAATTCATTTAAAGGTCAAGTCGCTATCGTTACGGGTGCTGGTCAAGGCATTGGTTTAGAGATTTGTAGACAATTAGCAGCCAATGGAGCTTCTGTTTTATTGAATGATATAGATGAAAGTTTGACTCAAAAAGCTGCACAAAGTATTAACAATCAATGGTTTAACTCGTGTTATGGATTAGCTGGTGACGCTGGGGATAAAGCTTTTGTACTTGAAATGGTAAAAACTGCCGTTGCGCAATTCGGAAAACTCACTATTGCAATCGCTAATGCCGGCATTACTTTATTTGGTGATTTTTTAACCTATCCCGAAAAGGATTTTTTCAACGTTTTACACACCAACTTGGGTGGCAGTTTTTTTCTCTCTCAAGCAGCTGCTCAACAAATGATTAAGCAGGGTAGTGGAGGCTCTATTTTATTGATGTCATCCGTAACCGCTCACACTGCTCATAAAAACTTAGCAGCCTACAGCATGACCAAAGCCGCTATCGAGATGCTGGCTAAAAATTTGGTTGTAGAATTAGCGCCTCATGGTATATCCGTTAACGCCATTGCGCCCGGTGCTACTCTCACGGAACGTACACAGGAAGACGCTTCTTATTTAAAAACGTGGTCTGAAATAACGCCTATGGCTCGCCCTGCCACACCTTCGGATATTGCGCACGCCGCTTTATTTATGGTTTCTGAAAATGCTCGACATATCACAGGGCAAAGCCTTGTCATAGATGGTGGCTGGTCGTCGGTGAGTCCTTCGCCTTATTGAATCTATCTTTTTGACTGGATTCTTAACGATAGATTTCGTATTTTTACACCTTCATTAAATCAGAAATAATACTATGAAATCTAAATTCCTACCGATTATAATCTCCATCAGTTTCCTTTTTTTTATTTCGTGTAAAAAAGACGACGAAACAAATATCTACACAGCAGACACCTCTACCTCCGATATTGCTGTAAAATGGACAGATATGAACCTTTATATCCTTAAATACTCACCCAGTAATACTCCTACTTATGCTTCGAGGTCATTGGGGTATTTGGGTTTGACGATGTATGAATGCGTACAAGTAGGCTCGGGACGCCATGTATCCATGAATGGTCAGTTAAAAGGTTTATCTACTCTGCGGCAAGTAGAAGCGGGTAAAAAATACAATTGGATTGTGAGTTTGAATGCGGGTCAGGCTTTTATTTTAAAAAAGCTATACCCACACACAAGCTCGGAGAATGTAAAAAAAATTGACAGTTTAGCTGCTGTTATACTGAGGGGTCAAAGCTCCGAAGCTGCTGATGTCATTGACCGTTCCGTGAAATTCGGTGAAGCAATTGCTGCTGCCATTTTTGATTGGTCTGAGACAGATGGTGGAGAAAATGGCTATCGTCGCAACTTCCCCGTGGTGCTCATTCCAACTCATCCAGGTTCTTGGCGACCACCAGTGAATGGTCAAGTAGCTTCTCAATTGCCCCTGCATCCGTTTTGGGGGAATAATCGTACTTTTATTGAAAAAAATGGGAATATGTCAGTTCCTCAAATGATTGAATATTCAACTGATCCACAATCGCCCTATTACGCCCAGTTTTTAGAAGTTTACAATAAAAACAAAATTTTAACGCAAGAAGAAAAAGAGATAGCTACTTGGTGGGGAGATGACCCTTCCGAAACCGCTGCCCCTCCCGGACACTCCATAAATTTGGCAACAATTGCCATTAAAAAAGCGCAATCCGATCTTTTTAAAGCTGCTGAAACCTACGCAAAAGTAGGTATGGCAGTGGGTGATGCTTTCATCAATTGTTGGAAATGCAAATACACATATTATGCAGAACGCCCTGCTTCGTATGTGAATGCCAATATTGATGTTCGATGGGTTCAGTTTTGGCCTGAGCCGCCATTCCCTGCGTTTACGTCAGGTCACGCAACCCAAAGTGCAGCTATGGCTGTGGTTTTAACTGAACTATACGGTGATAATTTTAAATTTGTGGACAATACTTACGAAGGCCGCCCAATGAATACATTGCGGGGAATTTCTTATAAAAATCGTACTTTTAATTCTTTCTGGGAATCTGCGGATGAATGTGCTTATTCAAGACTTTTAGGCGGTATTCACACTCGACAAGATAATGAAGTGGGTACAAAAGAAGGTAAAAAAATAGGAGCTAATGTGATTGCTCTTTTATGGAAAAAGTAGAAATCGTTGATGCAGAATAGGAAAATTTATTGAAATTTCTCTATTCTATTTTACCCCCTCAGTATTGACGATTTTTAAAGCCTTATTTGAAGGTATTTAATGAACAAATGTTTTATTTTAAATGAGTTATACATACGTAGAAATACTCAATAGTTTATGAGAAAGAAAGAAAAAGCCAAGGCAATAGCTCAGATTTTAGAAGATTTATATCCCGAAACACCCATTCCATTGGATCATACTGACTCCTTTACTTTATTGATTGCGGTGCTTTTATCTGCTCAATGCACTGATATCCGAGTCAATCAAGTGACGCCGTTTTTATTTGAAAAAGCGGATAATCCCTACAAAATGATTCAGTTAGAAGTTGATGAAATCAAGGCTATAATCAGACCTTGCGGCTTATCACCTCGAAAATCACAGGCAATATTTGACCTTTCTCACATTTTAATTGATAAACACAAGGGGGAGGTGCCACAATCGTTTGAGGAATTGGAAGCTTTGCCCGGCGTGGGTCATAAAACGGCTTCGGTGGTGATGTCTCAAGCCTTCGGTGTGCCGGCATTTCCTATCGATACCCATATTTTCAGATTGGCGACGCGTTGGGGATTAAGTGATGGTAAAAATGTTGAA
>JANMYC010001336.1:0-6232 GCA_031381715.1 Saprospiraceae bacterium | reverse complement strand
GCACCTCGGGTTTGGACATTATTGCCATACCGAGAGCGATTTTCCACCATTGTTTCAAAAATAGAGTGCAAATCATCAGGAGATGTGCCGCAGGAAACTAATTTTTTGTCGTTTTGAGCCCCGATACTGATGAGCGCATTTTGCGCCATAACGCTCTGCGTTAGGGGTGATAAAGTGAGTAGTATAAAAAATACTTGTACGATTTTCCTCATGATTTTTTTAAGATAAAATTTAGGATAAGAAAATAATATTCTTTTAAGTTAGTAACGCTAAAAATACATCATCAGTTTGTTTGAATAGGGTAAAAATAAGTAAAAATTGTGTCAGAGCAATTTTTTGTGAATTTATATTTAAAAAGTCAATTTTTTTAAAAGAAAACGAATTAACTTTACGCCGCCAAAGAAAATAAATTGTTTTTGAACCCGAAAACCGTTTATTTATTCTTTAAAATATTGATTACCAATCATTTACAAATAAAATTTTTGTAATTATAAATCATAAAAATCTCACTCGATATGAAAAAAGTGACCGTTGTTGGGGCAGGTAATGTAGGTGCAACATGTGCCAATGTTTTAGCGCACATGGATATTGTTAAACAAGTGGTTCTCCTTGATATTCAAGGTGACTTAGCAAAGGGTAAAGCCCTTGATACTTGGCAACAAGCGCCCATTGACTCTTATAGTACCCAACTAAGTGGTACCAGCGATTATGCTGATACTGCAGGTTCTGATATTGTTGTCATCACAGCTGGCGTACCGCGCAAACCGGGTATGACACGTGATGACCTCGTCGCTATCAACGCAAAAATCGTCGGTAGCGTCGTTGAAAGTATCATGAAATATACTAAAAACCCAATTATTATCGTGGTTTCTAATCCTTTGGATGTCATGACTTACGCTGCGTTCAAAAAATCAGGTTTAAAACCTAACCGTGTTATCGGTATGGCAGGTATCCTTGATACAGCTCGCTATCGCGCATTTTTAGCAACAGAATTGAATGTTTCTCCAAAGGATATTCAAGCAATTTTGATGGGTGGTCATGGTGATACAATGGTTCCACTTCCTCGCTACACAACAGTTTCAGGCATTCCTGTAACTGAACTCATTGATAAAGACAAACTGGATGCCATTATTGCACGCACCAAAGATGGCGGTGGCGAATTAGTTCGTTTAATGGGTACTTCAGCGTGGTATGCACCGGGTGCTGCGGCGGCTCAAATGGTAGAAGCCATCGTGAAAGATGAGCAACGCATTTTCCCTTGCTGCGTGATGTTGAATGGTCATTATGGCATCAAAGGCTTCCCCGTAGGTGTGCCTGTGAAATTAGGTAAAGGCGGCGTAGAGCAAATCATCCGCTTGAAATTGCGTAAAGATGAAAAAGAAGCACTCGAAGCATCTTGCAAAGCCGTAAAAGATGTGATTGATGTTTACGAAGCAATGAATGTTTAAAATATTCAAAGCTGGATAATAAAAAGAGCCATTGCGGATAGTTCGTAATGGCTTTTTTGATTACAACAATTGAGAATTTAAAATTTTTAAGTTCGTAATATTATAATGTTAAACGATGGAGGTTTTAGTTTTTTTCTATCATTTTTTAATACTTTGGTTCGCAATCCAAAAAAGTATTTCAAATATTTCAGCAAGAAAGAAAGTCATAATTTTCATTTCAATATGCCTTTTCGATGTTGCATTATTTACTACCATGGCATATTCAACTTCCGGTATTTGGTATTTACACGAGTACTCTAAAATAATAGAAACTCTATTTGGGCTAACATTTATATTAGGGTTTCCTTTCATTTTGGGCTATATTTTAAAAAAAATCATAGTAAGCTTAAAAAGTATTTCTTAGAATTCATAGCAATTCAATATTATTTAATAAGGAGCTTCACGCAATTGCTATAGTAATGTTATAATTAAAATTAAAATACTGAGGGGGTACACTAACTTTTTTCCTTTTTAAAATGTTATAAAATTATGAATAGCAAAGAACGATCGATACTCCTTTTATTGGCAGCCCTCAATTTTACCCACATCTTGGATTTTATGATATTGATGCCTTTGGGCAATTATCTAATCCCTTATTTCAATATTTCACCGCAACAATTCGCCATATTGGTTTCTTGCTACCCGAGTAGTGCGGCAGTTTCGGGATTTGCGGCAGCTTTTTATGTGGATGGATTTGATAGGAAAAAAATCCTCATTACAGCCTATCTCGGCTTTTTAATTGGGACATTGGCTTGTGGATTAGCACCCACTTTCACCTTATTAATGATTGCCAGAATTGTTACTGGTTTGTTTGGTGGGCTCATTGGCGCGCAAGTTCTATCTATCATTGCAGATATTTTCCCTTATGAAAGGCGTGGTCGGGCGATGGGTGCGATTATGTCAGCCTTTGCAGTGGCTTCTACTTTTGGAGTGCCGTTTGCACTTTATCTCGCAAATTTGATTTCGTGGCATGCCCCTTTTCTCTTGGTGGGCGGTTTAGGATTTGCTTTGATTCCGTTTTTAATGCGCTTTATTCCGCCCATGACTTCGCATTTGGAACACGCTAAAGTTGAAAATAAAATGGAGGCCTTGACCAATATTTTAAAAGATAAAAATCAGTATGCCGCTTTACTTTTCTCTGGACTCATCATGTTTGGTCATTTTTTAATTATCCCTTTTATCAATCCGTACATGGAGTTCAACATGGGATATTCCAAAAATCATACACCCTTGATTTATTTAGTCGGCGGTATCGCGTCATTTTTTTCAGCCAATATTTTAGGTCGATTTGCGGATAAATATGGTAAATTGACCATTTTCACAATCAGTGTCCTCGGAGCCGTTCCTTTTGTTTTGATTTTGACAAATATGCCCGTCACACCTTTTTTTCTAATTTTATTATACTTCGGCATCTGGTTTTCAATGTCAACTGGTCGTGGTGTATCAGCACAAGCGATGGTAAGCCAAGTAGTATCGAGTGAGCACCGCGGTAGTTTTCAAAGTTTTAACAGCAGTATGCAGCAATTGGGTTCTGGTTTGGCAGCCTTAGCGTCAGGTTTTATTGTGGTTAAAGGGGAAAAAGGGGAAATCGAGCATTACAATTGGGTCGGCTATTTGAGCATCGCTGTTTTGCTGACAAGCCTATTAATTGGGCGGCGGATTTTTAAAAAGATAGATAGTTGATTGGGAATAGAATAATGTTTTAGGTCAGCAAATTACTCAAATAATGGGTTTATTGTTCCTTAGATAGAATAATAAAATAATTTATTTGCAAGAATACAACATTCACTCCATGTATTTGTTCTAACCATGATATTATTTAAATTCATACAATCACTCAAATTAATCATGAAAAAGAACCTTTTATCATTGCTATCTGCTGCGGTATTTACTTCAGTAATGTTCACAGCTTGTGGAAACGAAGCTGCCACTAAAAAAGCTGAGGCTCCAGTTGTTGTTAAAGAACCTGAAGCACCTAAAATGGTAGAACCCAAAGACGTTGTGGACATTGCCATTGGCTCCACTGACCACACGACTTTAGTTGCAGCGGTAACGGCTGCTGGCTTAGTGGAAACATTGAAAGGCGCGGGGCCATTTACAGTTTTTGCACCCACAAATGCGGCTTTCGCTGCGTTGCCAGCAGGAACAGTAGAAGGCTTGTTGAAACCTGAAAAGAAAGCTGCTTTGACTAACATTTTGACTTACCACGTAGTAGCTGGCGCAGTGAAAGCCGCTGATTTGAAAGATGGTCAAAAAGTAAAAACACTGCAAGGTGAAGAATTAACCGTTTCAATCAAGGACGGTAAAGTAAAAATTAACGGTGCTAATGTTACAGCGGCTGACCTTACTTCTGGTAATGGTGTGGTACACGTAATTGATGCAGTGTTAATGCCAAAGAAATAATCAATAGTTTTATTGATTTAAGTGTATGATTGAGGGAACGACGAAAGTTGTTCCCTTACTTTTATGTGGTAATTTTGAAACATACCCCCTCAGTATTTAAGCATATTTATCATAAAAATGCCAAAATTTCACTCCAAACATTTTCTAAAACCGGCACCCCTTTTTCCAGATTTTTTTTCCTTGTTTGTAAAACGCGCTCTCCAGGAAAAGTTATTTTTCGAGAATCATCAATGGCGTTGGATTGGTGATAATCATTTATGATGTTTTCAATGATTTGAGTAATGCTCGATTGAGTACCTAATTTTGATAAATCAATGGCTATAAAAACCTGTGAAGCAGCCATTTCAGCATCTTTTTTAGATATTTCGTGCGTAGATAATCCATTCGACAGCACCGCTGCCAAAATATCCAGCAATAACGATAAACCCGCACCTTTCCAATAACCCACTGGTATTGAACGCCACGACTCCAATATTAAATTAGGGTCATCCGTCAAATTACCTGCTTTGTCGTAGCCTCCTACGACGGGCAATTTTTCATTTTTCATTGCCGCCAATTCCATTGCCCCAAAGGAAAACTGCGACATTGCCATATCCAAAACAATGGCTTCATCTTGAAACGGAAGAGCCAAAACCAAGGGATTATTGCCCAATTTTGCATCCGTTGCCCCCCAAGCGGGCATATTAGCAGTGGTATTTGTCCAAGCAATAAAAACAAAACCCGCTTTTGCCGCTTGCCAACCGTATGTACCCCCACGCATCCAATGATTGGAATTTGCCATCGCCACACAGCCAATTCCGTGCTTTTTTGCCAGTTTCATAGCATTATTTGTGGCATGAATAGCGTTGGAGGGACCCGCGCCGAGGTTGCCATTCCACTGTTCTATCCCCTCAAATTTATGTTTTAAAGTCGGCACTGCATCAGGATTCACGAAACCATCTTTTATATATTTCACAAATCGAGGAAAACGATTTACGCCATGCGTGTAAATGCCATCTACACTATTATTTGTAAAAACAGTAGCACATTCGACAGCTCTTTTTTTAGGAAAACCATTTTTTAATAAAATAGCTTTAAAAGTGGTTTGCATTTTTTTCGAAGATACAATTATGGATTTGGGTTGAGTGGACATGTTGAGTTTTAATTTTTAAAAATTTCAACCCAAAAATATAACCTGCGCGTGGATAATTATTAGAAAGCCATTTATTTTTCTTAAAAAAACGCAACCTGAACCATTCTTAAAGCCGAGTGACAAATGTTAATCCTGATTTTAAAACTATATACTATTAAAAACATTAAAATCAGTATTTTTTATGGCTTTTTTAGCAATTAAACACATAAAATATTGCAATATTGAGTTATTATTTTTAATTTTAAGGTAAAAGTGGATAGTCAATAACATTGTTTCACTCAAATGCACAACCATGAAAATTAACAGTCAAATTATCATTAATAAACCCGTCGTAATGGTTTGGAATTTTTTTGACAATCCTGATAAAATGGGTTTATGGCTCACTGATTTCAAAAGATTTGAGCATGTGAGTGGGATGAAAGGGCACGTAGGCTCCAAAAGTCGCCACATCTATAATCAAAATGGAAAAGAATTGGTGCTCGACGAAGAAGTCACCGCCCGTCAAAAATACCACCATTTTGCGGGAAAATTGACCCATCAGACAATGACAGCCGATGTTGACGTTGTTTTTAACGACCTTCATGATGGACGAACTCAATTAGACATACGTAATGACATATCTTTTAATTCCTTTTTCCAAAAATTAATGTTGCCCCTCGCCAGTGGTAAAATCCGTAAAAGGCAAGAAGGTGATTATCAACGACTGAAAGCGGCTATTGAAGCCGAAGATGATTAGATATTTTAGGATGAGGAAAAGGGGAATCGTGTAAATTCCCCTTTTATAATTATTGATTTTTCTTAAACTACTGAGGGGGTAAGGGCTTATTTCGAAAAAGCATTCCCGTTACTTCCTCGGCAGCCAAACCACCTCTTCAACCCCCAAATCCTTTCCAATCTTTCTACCGAGTACGAAAAGGTAATCTGAAAGGCGATTAAGGTACTGAATACTGAGGGGGTCGATTTCTCTTCCCTCTTCCTTTTCAATTAAATCCAATGCAATTACTAAACGTTCAGCTCGGCGGCAAACAGTCCTCGCAATATTGCAAAATGAAACGGAGGAATGACCACCCGGAAGAATGAAATTTTTAAGTGGTGGCAAGTCAGTCTCCATCGTATCTATCTCATTTTCAAGGAGTTGTATATCGGAGGGCTTCACATCGGGCGTCATCATATCCTTTGAAGGGTCAGAAGCTAAGACTGCCCCGATGGT
>JANMYC010001321.1:0-2067 GCA_031381715.1 Saprospiraceae bacterium | reverse complement strand
TGGGCAACTGGTGAGTGAAAATATTTTCCTCTACAAACCCGCTAAAAACGGGAATGAAGCTGAGGTGTGGGGAGTAAAAGAGGTGTGTGATTATTGGCAGATAAAGGATGTGATGCAAGTGGTGGATATCTTGGGTTTGCAAGGCGATGCTTCGGATAATATCCCAGGAGTGCCCGGTATTGGACCTAAAACAGCCGCTATTTTATTAGAAAAATACGGTTCTGTTGAAAATATCATCGCGCACAAAGACGAACTGAAAGGAAAACAGCAAGAGACATTTACCAATTTTGCGGAACAAGGGCTTTTATCAAAAAAATTAGCTTTGATTGATATTAATGTACCTGTTCAATTTCATGCAGGGGACTATGAAATCAGTGAATATAATAACGAGTATCTTGCCGAAGTATTCAAGGAATTGGAGTTTAAATCCATTGCGAAAGAAATTTTAGGGAAAGGAGACGAGTCCTCTACATCAAATGACCAGACGATTATTCACGCAGCGGCGTTGAAAATTGGTGTTCAAGCTGATTTATTTGGGGCTATTGTGGGCGATATTTCTGAAAATCCAAGCGGAAGCAGTAGCAGCCATGCAGGTTTGCCGAGTTATTCTCACGCTGATAAAAATATTGATAATACCGTTCACCGTTATGAGTTGGTAGATACCTTTGAAAAACGCCAAGAGTTAATCAAGCGTTTGGAAGAAAAAGGTTTATTCTCTTACGATTCTGAGACCACTAATATTGATGCGAATAAAGCAGAAATGGTGGGTATGTCTTTTTCAACTGAAGCATATGAAGGTTATTATGTACCCGTTCCTGCTAAAACTGCGGAGGCAGAAGCCATATTAAATGAATTTAAACCATTACTTGAAAATCCGAATATTAAAAAAATTGGTCAAAATATAAAGTACGATTTAATCATTTTGAAATGGTACGGCATAGAGATGCAAGGCGTGGAGTTTGATACCATGATTGCTCACTATCTATTAGAACCTGAATTGAGGCACAATATGAATTATATGTCAGAAACATATTTGCATTATGCGCCTGTTTCCATCGAAACGTTGATTGGTAAAGGAAAAAATCAGCTCTCAATGCGGGATATCAGAGTAGAAAGAGTAAAAGACTACGCTGCCGAGGATGCCGATGTAACCTTTCAATTGTACCAGTTTTTTAAAGATAAAATAGAGGCGCAAGGGTTTGATAAGCTTTTCAAAGAAATGGAAATGCCCCTTGTGGAGGTTTTAACGGAATTGGAATACAATGGAATTCGCGTGGATGCGGATTATTTAAATGAATATGCCAAAGAATTAGACGTTAAAATTCGTGATTTTGAAAAACACGTTTATGAATTGGCAGGGATGAATTTTAATGTTTCATCGCCTAAGCAAGTAGGAGAAGTTCTGTTTGATAAATTAAAACTACCCTATCGTTGGAAAAAAACGGGCAAAACTGACCAATATTCTACCGATGAAGAAAAGCTGAGTGAATTAGCTGAAACGTATCCAATCGCTAAAGCCATCTTAGATTATAGAGGGCTGACAAAGTTACAATCTACCTATGTTGAGTCGCTGCCCCGTATGATAAACCCTAAAACGGGTCGAATTCACTCTTCATTCAATCAGGCTTTAGCAGCCACGGGACGGTTAAGCAGCAATAACCCGAATCTGCAAAATATCCCCATTCGGACTGAGGAAGGTCGTAGAGTGCGAGAAGCATTCATACCCCGCAGCGAGGAATATATTTTACTTTCTGCGGATTATAGTCAGATTGAATTGCGCTTGATAGCAGAAATTGCCAACGAAACAGCCATGCTTGAAGCCTTCCAACAAGGCTTAGATATTCACCTTTCCACGGCGGCAAAAGTGTATGGTGTGCCCCTCAGTGAAGTGACCCCGACTCAACGTCGGAATGCAAAGACTGTGAATTTTAGTATTATTTATGGTGCTGGTTCTCAAAATCTTTCACAGCAATTGGGCATACCTCGCACAGAATCGAAGCAATTAATTGAACAATATTTTGCTCAATATAAAGATTTGAAAAAGTACATGGAGCAAGTCGTTGAAGA
>JANMYC010001289.1:0-2273 GCA_031381715.1 Saprospiraceae bacterium | reverse complement strand
CGTTGTACCTTGCAGGAGCATTACTTTTTCAAAAGGTTTTCCCGCTTTGATCGCATCTACCACTGGATGACGACCATAAATAATGAAATTTTGTTCACTCATACCGCAAAGGTAAATAAAGCAAATCGAATTGAATGAAATCACTCAATTGTATTTTATCGTTGTTTAAAAATGAACCATAAAAAGGCGTCTACACGTATTGATTTCATGTTTTTCGGAAAACTCAATTTTAATATCAAACAATAAGGTGATGTTTTTGTGAACATTTCATTAGATATTTGTGGTAAACAGCTCTTTATATGCATTTCTTACGTTTTTCAATATTCATAACTCTTTTTGGCTTTTTAGTACCCTCTATTAAAAGCCAAAATAATAGCGAACCGCAATACCTCTCTGGCAGTTTGCAACTAAATGGCAATTTCTATATTCGTGATTCCGCGATTGGAGCTGCCAATATCCCTCAGTATGATAGGCAACTCGTCGGGGCAGATGCTTGGCTCAACCTCAACTACAACCGTTCGGGGTATGAAGTAGGCGTGCGCTTGGATGTTTTTAATAATTCACAGCTTTTAAATCCAAAAGATTCGTACACCAAAAGTGGCATCGGCAGATTTTATTTTAAAAAGAAAGTGGATAAATTAAGCATTTATGCGGGCTATATCTACGACCAAATCGGCACTGGTATCATTTTCAGAAGCTATGAAGAGCGCCCTTTAGGTATTGATAATGCTTTGGTGGGGCTTAATTTGGGCTATGATTTGACTGAAAATTGGCGTGTAAAAGCATTCACTGGTAGGCAAAAGCAGCAATTTGATATCTATAAATCCACCATAAACGGCTTCAATACTGAGGGATATCTCCAAATTAAAAACGTTTCCGTCGCACCTGGATTAGGCATTGTTCATCGGACTTTGGATGATGAAACGGTTAATCAGGTTATTAATACCTTGGCGACCTATTCTAAGGCAGACAGCATTGGGGCTCGTTTCAATACCTATGCTTTTAGTGCCTATAATACTTTATCCGTTGGAAAATGGACGTGGTATGCCGAGGCAGCTTATAAATCGCCCGAAGCCATGTTCGATGCCAATGCCGTTAAAATCAATAAAAATGGTACACTTACTGAGGGAAAATTTATTAACGAAAAAGGCACTATTATTTATAGCAATTTGGGTTATGTTACTGAGGGGTTAGGTGTAACGCTCGAAACGAAATGGACAAAAGGTTTTACCTTCAGAACTACTCCTTTTGCTGCGTTGAACAGAGGAACTATTAATTTCCTCCCACCTCTGAGCCGTCAGAATACCTATCGCTTGACGGCTCGCTACGTTCCTGCTACGCAAGAGTTAGGTGAAAAAGCTATTCAACTCGACGTAAAATATGCACCCAAAGAAAACATTAATATTGATTTCAATGTTTCAAACATCCAAAATCTGGACAATCAACTGTTGTATCGTGAAATATTGGCGAGCGTTTTAATTAAAAAAGAAAAAGGGCAACTAACTTTAGGCATCCAAAATCAAAATTATAACCAACGCATTTATGAAACCAAGCCCAATGTAGCAAATGTGCAAACTATCACACCTTTTATTGAGATTCAAAAAAAGCTCGACGATGCTAAATCGTTGCGGGTGGAGGTGCAATACATGGCTACTCAACAGGATTATGGTTCATGGATATTTGGCTTAGTGGAGTACAGCATTGCGCCGAATTGGATTTTCACTATTTCGGATATGTATAATAATCAACCCAAAAAAACTGCCGCCTTGCACTATCCAACAGCTGCCGCAGCTTATTCATTGGGTGCGAATCGTTTTTCGTTGGCTTTTGTAAAACAAGTGGAAGGTGTAGTGTGCACAGGAGGTATCTGCCGATTAGAGCCCGCTTTTAGTGGTGTAAGATTGAGTGTAAATTCGTCTTTTTAAGTAAAATTTAATGTAAGAGGTAAGAGGTAAGATTAAAATAATTCATAAATGATTTGGCAAGATTTGGTTAGGACGGCATTGATTGGCACTGACAAAGCTACCCCCTCAGTATCTACTCTTGAAGAACTTCGCAAATTAGGTATCCAAAGCGATGAAGATTCGGAAGCAGTACTCGAAGGTGCGGGGGTGCTTGCTATATTGCGTAAAGGGGCTTTCCCTCTGCCCTATTTTGAAGGCAATAAGTGGGCCGTCAGTGAAAACGAAGAAAATCCCGTTTGCTCATCCAAATCAGCCCAACATTTGAAAGAAATACTGAGGGGGTCGTACCGTACAGCTTTTCCTGAATTT
>JANMYC010001262.1:0-5295 GCA_031381715.1 Saprospiraceae bacterium | reverse complement strand
ATATAGGATTGTTAAAGAGCTGCGTGAAATGTGCGTATTTGCGCCACATAATATCCTGCGTGACCCGCCTTTTTCGCGGATGGATTTTGTGAGCTGCTGTAATTTGTTAATATATTTTGACACTGCAGCTCAAAAAAAGGTTTTCACAACCCTGCACTTCGCTTTGACTGAGGGGGGGTACTTAATGCTGGGCAAAGCAGAGACAGTGGGTACATCGTCTCAGCTTTTTACCCAAATCAATAATAAACTTAAAATTTATTCTCGAAAGAAAAATGTAGGTGTGCGGCGGATAATTGAGTTATTGCCCCGTTTCCCTCGCACCGTTATGTCCAATAAAAAAACGACAACCGCATTTAAAAGCACTATCACCAGTCCAGTAGGCATAGAGTCGGCTATTGATAACGTCCTTCTTTCGAGTTACATACCTGCTTGCGCGGTGATTAATAAAGATATGGAAGTCATTCAGTTTCGAGGACCCATTTCTCTATTTCTTGAGCATCCATCGGGCAAAGCCAGTTTGAATATTTTAAAAATGGCTCGCTCAGAATTTGCATTTGAACTCCGAAATGCCATCAATGAAGTTCTGAAAACGAAGGAAACAGTCCATAAATCGGGCATTGAATTAAAGATTGCTACCGTTTTAAGCATTATTTCTATTGAAGTTAGTATGCTTAAAATTGAGTGGGACGAGCCGCTTTTACTCATCGTTTTTAAAATTCATGAACAGGTAGAAAAATACTTAGATAATGATAAAAGTGGTAAAAACACGGCCTCACTCAAAGATCAAAGAATAAAAAAGCTCACTGAGGAATTGTACAATATTCGCTTGGAAATAAATACAATTGCGGAATTACAGGAAATCACGTTTGAGGAATTACAAGCAGCTAACGAAGAAATTGTGTCATCCAATGAAGAATATCAAACACTTAATGAGGAGTTAGAGACATCCAAAGAAGAAATAGAAGTCACCAATGAAGAGCTTATTTCTACCAATCAGGAATTGCAAGTGCGCAATGACCTACTGACCGAATCACAGGAATATTCAGAAGCCATTGTTGCTACTATACATGAGCCAATGCTCATTTTGGATAAAAACTTTCACGTAAAATCGGCTAATAAATCCTTTTATGAAAAATTTTTAGTTAAAAAAGAGGATACAGAGGGGCATTTATTATTTGATTTGGGCAATAAACAATGGAATATTACTGAATTAGAAGATGCCCTAAAGCATATACTTTCCGACAATAGGGGTTTTGAAAATTTTGAGGTAAGGCACTCTTTTTCTGGAATTGGTGAAAAAATAATGCTGCTCAATGCGCATCTCATTATTCAAAAAGTGAGTAGTGAACCATTGATATTGCTTGCTATTCAAGATATTACGGATAGTTTTCGTTTTTATCTCAAAGAAAAGTATTCGCTCAGTCTCATTGAAGCGAGTCTCGACCCCTTGGTGACTATCAATGCCGAAGGCAAAATCACGGATATGAATGAGGCAACAGTCAATATTACGGGTTCGAGTCGTGATATACTGAGGGGGTCTGATTTTTTCACTTATTTCACCGAACCCCAAAAAGCGAGGGAGGTTTATCAAGAAATATTTGAAAAAGGGTCGGTGGCTAATTTTCCGCTGACGTTGCGGCATAAAGAGGGAAACCTGACGGATGTTCTTTTTAACGGTTCAGTTTACAGGGACGACAAAGGAAATGTGCAAGGTGCGGTAATAGTAGCAAGAGATATTACTGAGCAAAAAAGAAATGAGACCAATCTATTGCAAAGCTTAAGAGATGTATCTGATTACAGATATGCCTTAGATGAATCTTCTATCGTGGATGTTAGCGATGAAAAAGGGCTAATTAAATACATCAATAACAATTACCAAAAAATTTCGCAATACACAATTGATGAACTGGAGGGTGATAATCATGGGCTGGTCAATTCGGGATACCATTCAAAAGAGTTTATGCACGAATTATGGGAGACCATTTCCAGCGGTAAAATATGGAAAAATGAAATAAAAAATAAGGCAAAAGACGGCACTTTTTATTGGGTGGCTACCACCATTGTCCCTTTTTTAAATGAAGAAAAAAAGCCGTATCAATATGTGGCAATAAGCATAGATATTACGGAGCAAAAGAGAATTGCTTCAGAACTCATAGAAGCAAAAGTATTCGCGGAGGTAGCAAGGGGCATAGCCGAGGATGAACAAGGCAAGGCGGAAAATGCCATGAAAGCGAAGCAGCAATTTCTCTCAAATATGAGTCATGAGATTCGTACGCCCTTAAATGGCATAATAGGTTTTACGAAAGTGGTTTTAAAAACAAATTTAACTGCCAAACAAAAAGAGTATTTAACCGCCATTAAAATGAGTGGCGATGCTCTAATTGTACTGATAAATGACATCCTCGATTTGGCAAAAGTAGATGCTGGAAAGATGACATTTGAGCAGACGCCCTTCAAATTGGCAGCGTCAATTTCTTCGATGCTTCATTTATTTGACACAAAAGTTCAAGAGAAGAATCTAAGATTGGTTAAAGAATACGATAAAAATATTCCAGAAGTATTGGTGGGTGACCCGATTCGTTTGCACCAAATCATATTGAATCTTGTGAGTAATGCCGTAAAATTTACCACAAAAGGGCACATAACAGTAAGTGTTCGATTATTAAGTGAAGATGAAGAGAAAGTTAGTATCGAATTTGCCGTAACTGACACCGGCATAGGCATACCAGAAGATAAAACAGAAGCCATTTTTGAAAATTTCCAGCAAGCATCCAATGATACATCAAGGGTGTATGGTGGTACGGGCTTAGGGCTTGCCATCGCAAAGCAATTGGTGGAGTCGCAGGGTGGGAGCATAAAAGTGAAAAGTGTTGTAGATAAAGGGTCTATTTTCAGTTTCGTTTTACGTTTTCAAAAAACGGATGCTGATGTTGAGTTGGCGCCTGAAATATTAGAATTGTACAAAGACGTTAAAAATGTCAAGGTTTTAGTGGTCGAGGACATGGCGCTCAACCAATTATTGATGAAAACGATTTTGGACGATTATGGATTTGACCGCGATATTGCTGATAACGGACTCATTGCCATCGAAAAAATAAAAACTAAGGAATACGATGTAATACTGATGGATTTGCAAATGCCCGAAATGAATGGTTTTGAAGCCACGGATTACATTCGGAATACGCTTAAGTCTTCAATCCCCATCATTGCACTCACGGCGGATGTTACCACCGTGGATTTGGCAAAATGTAAGTCCGTGGGTATGAACGATTACATCGCAAAACCAGTTGATGAAAGGGTTTTATACAGTAAAATCATCGGATTGGTAAAAAAGCCGACCCTCGTAAGTTTAGATGTAGAAAAACCAATTATTGAAAAGAAATCAAAATACACCAATTTGAATTATTTGATGCTCCGCACAAAGTCCAATCCTTTATTGATGTCGGAAATGATTCAAGCTTATCTGGAACAAACGCCAACTTTGATTAACTCCATGAAAAAGAGTTTTCAAGAAAAAAACTGGCAGATGTTGCACGCAGCAGTGCATAAAATGCTCCCCTCTTTTTTAATAATGGGCATCAATACGGATTTCGAAAGAATGGCTAAAAAGGTAATGGAATACGCCCAAACGCAGGAACAAACAGAAGATATCAATAATTTTGTCATGCAACTCGAAACCGTTTGTGTGCAAGCGTGTGAGGAATTGAAAGAAGAATTGGATGTTATTAAAAACGCAAAAACATGAACAGCGACTCGAAAATAAAGATTTTTTTAGTGGATGATGATGCCGTATTTCTTAAATTATTGGAGATAGAATTTCACAAGCACGATGATTTTGATATTAAAACCTACGCAACTGGGGAGTTGTGCATTGAGCATTTGGTACTGAAACCCGATGTCATAGTCTTGGATTATAACTTAGATGGTATTGATAAAGATGCCATGAATGGTATGACCACTTTGGACAAAATAAAGGCATTTAACCCCAATATCCACGTCATTATACTATCTTCTCAGGATAAAATGGGCGTGGCATTAGATTGTATGCACCACCGCGCCTTGGATTATGTGATGAAAAGCGAAACCGTTTTTCTGCGCTTACCGCAAATTATTACCACCGTTTTTAATAACAAAAAATTGGAAAAGGAGCTGGGTGAGTAATGCTTATAGCCTCTTAAAAATACCCAATGTAGCCTTCAAAAGCCTTTAATGCTCTCGAAGGCTACGCTTATTTATAAAAAAAATGGACTAAATACTGAGGGGGGCTCCAATTTGAAAAAAATATATTCAAAGAAGTGTGAATCCTGTAACTTATTTAGTCAATTGTGTAACGTATGCGCCTGAGAAGCAACCCATCTTTGCACCAGAGTAGTTCAATTGTTTGATATTTGAATACACCATTCAAATTAGCGAAGGCCATATACGCTTCAACTACCTTCCATAACTCGCATTAACTCTCGACAGATGGACTGTTGCGGCAGCGCTATTGTTTTAAAACAGTAAAAATACAGTTTTAGACAGCCTAAGCTAATTTGGATGACGTTTTTTAATTTAGAAAATGTAACAATAAAAATGAATAAAGAAAAATCAATTGAGGTGTTGAACACGCTCATCGAAATTAATAATGACAGGATTGCCGGCTATGAAATTGCGATTGAAGAAACGGATGAAGCCGACCTAAAAACGCTTTTCACGCAACTCAAGCAAACCAGCCAGAAATGCAACATTGAGCTTTCAACGGAAGTGAAATCTTTGGGCGGAAGCCCCATATTGGGTACAAGAGAAATAGGCGATATTCATAAAGCCTGGATGGATTTGAATACACTGATAAAAAACAATGATCGAGTCGCCATTTTTCACTCCTGCGAGTACGGAGAAGGCATTACGATGGATATGTATAAAGAAGCCTTGAAAAACAATGCGGATATGACAGCCAAGCAAAAAATGCTATTGAATGCGCAATGCATGCTCATTAAAGCCGATCAAGATAAAGTGTATGGCATACGTGAAATGCTATCTCAGGAGGTATAATCAAATCAAATTTATTTAGAGTATATTTTGAATTCGATTTTTACTCTAAAATAGAATTCAAAACATACTCTTAATCACTTGAACTTGGTTAATAGCGGGGGATATAAATCTATTTCTCCCGCTTATTAATTTTATTTTTTAAACACATAGCCCCCCTACCCCCAAAGGGGGAGTTCCACCCGATAAAAATTAAAAATATCAAGAAATGCACAACTTTAGCATTTCACGAGTCGAACTCCCCCTTTGGGGGTAGGGGGCTGTGTA
>JANMYC010001252.1:0-4308 GCA_031381715.1 Saprospiraceae bacterium | reverse complement strand
GGTGACTTCCATAGAAGGTGGAAAGGATAATCCCGTGGCAGCCATTCATTTCGAGGAACTAAAGGAAACAAAGAAGATAGCTTTGAAATTTGCAAAATTGCAGATAATCTAATAAGTGATTGCAGCTTTTTAATAAATGATATTTGGCATGGTAATTTCGATATGGCTTAAATAGAGCGTTAATAATGTTAATGTTTCTATTAATGTGTAGAAAAAAATATAATTGACCTTGGAATTCTAATTATTTTTCTATTTTTCGGAGGTTTATTTATTTCGGGGGTAAAGTTTTAAAGAAAACGAATATTATATTTTAAATTTTGATAATGTTAATGATGTAAACATTAACGAATCATTATGAAACCATTTTGTTTTATTGGCGTCTTTATTACGTTAGGTATATTATAAACCGATTTTTACAACATACTAAAAGTATAAAATAATGAATTTGATGAAAAAAGCCTTTTTTGCGCTTAGTTTTTTACTATGTTGCCAGTTTGCTAAAGCCAATATTATCCCACTTGGTGTGGATAATTATTCTATCATAGATTCAACGCCAAGTATTCCTCGGGTATTTGTTTTGGGTCAATATGACGGTGCGCCATTTGAACGTATGAAAGCGGATTATGAAACATCGTTGTTGACAGTTTGTAAAAATGATATGGAAACTGCATATTATTGTTGGGCACATTTGATGAAGCACATTGAATCCCACGCGGCAAAATCTAATTTTGATATGAATGGTATCAAATTATGGGTTTATGCTTTTTGGGAAAAAGATGGAACATTGGCATATTTGGCATATTATCCAAAGCCTAATTCCAAAAACTTTAAAGCAGAGGAAATGAACTCTTTTTTAAATGACTTTTGTAAAAATTACACTGCGCCGTATAAATATGACAAGCCGTTTTCAAACTACAGTACAGCATCTTTTCCTGTGATGGTTGAAAAAACGCCTGTCAGCAACGGTACTGGTAGTGCTACTTCAAAAAGTCCAACGAGTAATCGCAATTCTGGACAGCATTAAGAGAAAGGTGCATTAAAAAGCAAAAGACCTACAACGATTTAATTTCGTTGTAGGTCTTTTTGTTTTTTATATTTGTAACTTTAATGCTATAAAAAGCTTAAAAATTCTAATTTTAAGAATAATTTAAGTAACTATATGGAACTTTTTTATGGAAAATAGGTTTTTTGAGGCATAAGATTGTTTCAAATTAATTTAAACTAAAACGGAAGATGATTAACATAGGTTTAATGGTAATTGGTGGTATTATGTCGCTTGTAGGCATGTTCGTGACCAATCGCCTAAAAGGAAAATTTGAGTATTATAGTCAAATGGGTCTTCGTAATGGCATGAGTGGAAAAGAGATTGCGGAGGCAATGTTGCGTTATTATGGTATTTATGATGTGAAAGTTCAGCTTGCAGAAGGCTTTTTAACTGACCACTACAATCCAGCGGATAAGACTGTCAACTTGAGCGAGACGGTTTACAACGGTCGCAGTGTATCGGCGGCGGCGGTAGCATCTCATGAGTGCGGTCATGCGGTTCAACATGCAGAGGCTTATTCCATGCTTCAATTGCGTTCTGCAATAGTGCCTGTGGTGAAAGTTTCATCAGGTCTTCAGCAATTTCTTTTATTGGGAAGTATGCTGATGATATCGAGTGCTTTTGGTAAAACAATGTTGCTCATTACGGTTGTTACTTTTGGGGTGACAGCTCTATTCAGCCTCGTTACTTTACCCGTAGAATTTGATGCCAGCAATAGGGCATTAAAATGGTTGGAAGCAACCAAAACAACTCTGCCTCAAGAACACGATGGTGCTAAAGATGCGCTTTGGTGGGCGGCTATGACTTATGTGGCGGCAGCTCTGGCAGCATTGGCTTCATTCTTATATCTTTTGATGGAATACAATAGAAGAAATTAATTTTTATGGAATATTGAATCTTAAAAATCGGTCAATCGTTTACACGGTTGGCCGATTTTTTTACCCCCTCAGTATAGATATTAAAAATTTGAAAAAAAACAGAAAATTAGTTGTTATCCATTAATGAAAATTATAAATTTGAGAAGTTTTTTAGAGGATTCAAAACATACTCTTAAATAGTAAAAATTTATATCTCTCAGCACTTTAAATTTACAAACACCCATGCGAATTTTCCTCTTTGCTTTACTTACTACAGTTGCCGCCGTTTTGCTTTGGGCGATTTGGGCTGAAGCTTTTGTTGATGGTCTTATTTTTACATTGGGCTTAGTCACTACTGCTTTGTGTGGTTATCTGGTTGCTGATTACTTTTTTACGAGTGAAAAAAAGAGTCTGTTATCGGATATTGATATGAATAAAAGAGAAGTCTCAGCTTTGAAAGAAGAGGCTGATATATTGCGCAAGCAAGCGTCGTTGTCTATTCCGCAATCAGAAATTGATGAATTGCGCAGGCGTATGCAAACAGCGGAGGATGAAAGAGCTAAAATTCACGGTGAATTCTTAGCTCAAGCGGCTAATATTTCATCGCTCAATACCCGTTTAAGTGCATTGCAAAAAAAATACGATAGATTAAATGAAGATTCGACAATCAATACTGAAACGCGTTCGACTGAATTAGATGCCATCAGAGATACCCTTTCTGCAAGCAAAGCCAAACTCAAAGAGTTGGCAAATGAAAATGCGATGCTCAAGATTGAGTTAGAGCGTTATCATCAAAACGCTCAAAAACAAGCGCAAATTGAAGCGCCTGTTTCGGTTGAAATGCCCGTGCATATTCGAGTTGAGGTACCTATTCAAGTTCCGGTTCAAGATGTAAAAGAGGAAAGTAAACCTATTGAAATACCTAAAACTATAGAAACCAAACTCCCAACGCTTGAAATATCCGAAAATACTGAGGGGGTAGATGATGAGGAAGTTGTTTTCCTCTATCAGCCTTTTGGGCGAGTGGAATTGGAATCCCATCGTTCTCGTTCTCGCTCAGTGGATGAAAATGAAATGACCCCTATCCATCGAATAACGCCAGTGATTCCGCTTAATCCATCCAAAGAATGGGCATATGAAACTGAAGACCACGGCATTAGTGAAACCAGCGAGCCAGAGCCAAATTCAAGCAGTAATTCACATTCTATGGAGAGCCTTCCCGAAGATTTGAAAATAGTGGAGGGCATAGGACCGAAAATCGAACTTTTACTCAAAGAATCGGGCATCAAAGGATTAAAGGATTTATCAGTTGTTCCCGTCGAAAATCTAAAAGAGATTTTAGCCAAAGGTGGTTCGAGGTATCGCTTGAATGATCCTACTTCTTGGCCTGAGCAAGCCCGTTTACTTATAAATGGTGAAATGGATAAATTAAAAACGTTTACCACGGATTTATTTAAAAAATAACTCAGATAAATTGTGTTTGAAGTGTAAAAAGGTGAATATCTCTAATATAGGATATTCACCTTTTCTTGTTTTTATTAACTTTAAAAATTAAAACAAGAGGAATCGATTTTTTTAAAAATAATTTGAAACCCTACATAATTTTTTTTAGCCACGAATTAACGAATTTCGCTAATTTAGATGTCGAAAATTTTATCGAATTAAACGAAATTGCCCTTAAGGGCAATTCGATTAGTGAAATTAGCTTAAATAAGTCAACATCTAAGTTGGTGTAATTCGTTAATTCGTGGCTAAATAAATTTTATGTAGGGTTTTAAAAAAAATAAAAGCCATTTAGAGAGAAAATTTTTATTAATTTTCCACAAAATTTATTTCTCATCATTGATTAACCAAAAGCATGGAATCACTTTTTCTGACTGATAAAACCAAAGAGTTACTCCCTCGTATCCAATCCTTTGTAGAAAATGAGCTTTATCCCCTTGAAACGACTGAATATCTATCAGGTAAGTTTTCAAAGGTAGAATCCATTTTAAAAGAAAAAAGGGCATTAGTAAAAAAAATGGGCATGTGGGGTTTGCAACACCATTTGACCCTCTGCGAATTTGGACAAGTCAGCGAGGTACTGGCAATGTCTCCGTTTGGTCACTATGTTTTTAACTGCCAAGCACCTGATATTGGCAATATGGAATTATTGGAGAGATTCGCTTCTGAATCACTTAAATCCAATTATTTAGAGCCCCTGAAAAACGGTGAAATTCGTTCATGCTTCGGTATGACCGAGCCCCAAAATGCAGGGTCTAATCCTGTTAAAATGGACACCACGGCAGTGAAAGAGGGCGATTTTTATGTGATTAATGGCAGAAAATGGTTCACTACTGGAGCTGATGGTGCTACTTTTTGCATTGTCATGGCAGTAACTAATCCCGATGCACCACCGCATAAAAG
>JANMYC010001244.1:0-4436 GCA_031381715.1 Saprospiraceae bacterium | reverse complement strand
TTTTTATGCTTAATTGGGGTTTGTTTTAATGGTGTTTTATATCGTTTTCATAGGGCGTTGCCCTATACTGACAGATTACGCCCTTTCAGGACTTAATTCATTTTTATCAAATACTTTTTGTTAAACAGTGTTTATTTTTATTTAAAAATTGCCACAAATTTAACATTCTCTTATCTTTGTATTGCAAACCCAAACGTGTGGGACGTTTGAACAGGGGACTTTATTTATAAAGACATCTGTTATCTGTATTTTCAAAAATTTAATTATTGGCTTTTCAAAAATTTTTAGAATGACTGAAAAATTGATATTATCTGAAATTTATCAACTTCCCGAAAGCCTCAAAAAAGAAGTTTTACATTTTATTGTTTTTTTAAAACAAGGTCATTCGCTTAAAAAAAGTGAAAAACCCAAAGGGCAAAGAGTTTTTGGTCGTTCTAAAGGTCGCTACAACCTTGCTCCTGATTTTGTCGCACCTATTTACGATTTTAAAGACTATATGTAATGAAGTTTTTGATTGATACACATACTTTTCTTTGGTTTAGTGAAGGTTCAGCAGAGCTGGGTAGTCTTGCAAAGGGTTGATTCTTGATAAAAACAACGAAATATTTATTAGCATTGCCAGTCTTTGGGAAATTTCTATTAAAACATCTATCAATAAGCTGACCATCACAAGTGCTTACGAATTGATTATTGAAGATGTCACTGAAAACGATATGGAAATTTTACCCATCAATTTTGCTCATACTGTTATTCAAAATAAACTTCCTTTTCATCATAGAGACCCTTTTGATAGGATAATTGTTTCGCAAGCCATTGCTGAAAATATGAATCTCATCAGCAAAGATGCCGTTTTTGATACTTATTTCGCAGATAAGTCTGTAAAGCGAATATGGTAATATTTTATTTCAAAACACACATGCTGGTAAATAAAAAACTCTAAGGTCAAAAGCCTTAGAGTTTTTTTATGCTTATCGGTGAGTCGGTGCTCAACCACATTTAGTTGTGAAAAAATTATACCCCTCAGTATTTCCCTACTCTTGGTCGGGCGGTTGCCCTCCTTTAGATGTGTGGTCAGTCTGAGACTGACCACAACAACCTTCACTCATATTATGAAATTAAGAATATTTAGAACAACGGGGTTATAAGTCATAAGTTTGTAATACTTTAAATCGTTAATATTTCACGAGAAGGTTGTCTTTTTCTTCTCTTCTTTTCCAATTTTATTGGAATTTCGTTATAACTAAATTTTTATAATTTTTAATTTAAAACCACTTTTTTAGTTGAAAACTGATTGTTTTGAGCAATTTTAACAATGTAAAATCCTCTTGGTAGATTGGAGACATCGACCAGAACAGAAGAACTTGTCAATTGGTGTTGATAAACTATTTGACCTTGTACATTGTAGAGGCTCACTTGGATCTCCTTTTCAGAATATTCATCACCCAATGATACGGTCAACTGGTCGTTTGCTGGATTCGGAGCTACTATGAAATCTATTTTAGATGTCGCCTCATTGATACCTGATACTACTTGGCTGCAAGTACTATAATCATAAGTAGTCAATGTTTGTAATGAGACTTCAGATAAGGTATCCCTCAGTAAAAGCGTATCGTTTTGATAAACCATCACGTTTTTTGAATCCATTGACCATGTTTTACCAGAAAAAGAATAGCTTTCAGCTACTTTTTCTATACATTTATTCGCAGTGTTAAACGAAGTATAGCGAACACGGGTTTTAGTACTATCTAAAATGGATTTGCCTCCACTCCAATTTTTCTTCACATACTTCGTAAAAGTTTCTTCAATATCTAAGACATTGTTTTTATATGTATTAGATATAGTAATCGTTACAGTATCAGAACCATAACCAATTGCAACTGTTTTCATCAATTTGTCACCTTCATAAGTAAAAGCTCTATCGTAGGTAATACCGAATTTGGAGGTAAGATAATCCAATGAATATTTTTTATTCAAAGTGAGCCTATCAGCGGAATCAAATGTATATATCGTACTGTCCACTGTTTTACCAGCATCTTTATAGACATCCACTATTACTCTCCCTTTATTATCATAAACAGTAAAAATATTGGCAGTTTTAACCGTGTCATAGCCGAATCCTGCTTTCCGAATAGGGCTATAATAAGGCGTACCCCATGTTTTAGTGGTATTACTATACGTTTCTTTAATTAATGTGTCGGCTTTTACTGAGGAGGCGGTATAAATATACCGTTTGCGCTCTGCTGAATAAGTGCCTTTAACAAAAGTATCTGTGACTCCCGTGCCTTTTGTAAAATAGGTTTTAGCCCAAACATTTTCAATCAGACGGCTTTGTAAATCATATTTTTTACGAATGGTCACTTCATTTCTGTATGAGCCTAAGTTGTCGGTACTATAATACTCTGAGGCATTCAAAGTATCCTTACAAATCTTTTTATCATAAGTTGTTAACTCTTGACTTTTAAGTTGAAATGTCTCAGTAGCACTACGACGTGTGTATTGGCGTGTGGCTACTAGAATAGCATCTTGACTATAAGCTGTTGTTATTAAAATAGTGTTTAATAAAATAAGTAGATATTTTCTCATAAGCTTTAAATTCGGTTTCGTTTTAGAATATCGGTTTTATTATTGCTGCTTGGAGGGATACCCCTCAGTATTGAATATGTTTTAAGTTATTTAGGCATTTTAAAATTGTATATAAATGTCCCTGTGGTATTCACAAATACTTTTTGATTTTCAAATTTCAACTTAAAAAATAGCCTACCCCAAACGGGATAAGCTACTTTAAGCGTTTTTAAGCTATATCGTTTTAGAGTAGATTTCTGTACTACTTGTCAAAAAAGATAACTTATGTTTTTCATCCGAGATTTAAAGTAAAATGAGATTTTCAATATTGCTTATTCACGATAAGCTTCTGATTATGGACCTTATTGCCGCATCGAGCCATCAAAATATACATGCCTTCTCTGACATTATTGATGTCCATTTGGAATAAAGTAATATCTTTTGAAATGGGTTGTGTCGTTTCTATTACCCTTTTGCCTGTCATATCTATTAAGGTGAATTGTGCATCACCTTCAAAACCTGTTTCCAACTCAACGTTAACCAATTCACTCGCAGGGTTAGGTGATACGCGGAGTCTATCAGCAGGTTTTTCCTCTAATACGTTGGTCGTATTTTCACGTAAATAATCTTTATCAACCGCTTCTATAGATAGTTTATAGCATTGAGTAGCTGTGCTGCCACTATATGGATATACTCTTACATAATAAAATCCAATTGGAGCGTTACTGAAAATTATCTGTTCATCCGATCTATTATTCCTTGTTGAAGAACCGACCAATTGGCGATTAGCGTTGTAAAGTCTTACATCATAATCGTAAGGTAAATTGGTTAAGGCTATTTTAATATCTTTATTAGAGTCTGTATGTTTGAAAACGAAATAATCATTATCCGTTTTAGTGCTGATAAGCGCATTTAGCGTTGTATTATTAGGAATTAACTTAGCCGTTGTGAATGAATTATTCGACTCAAAAGCATCCGAACAAGTTTCACTCGCCGTTAATGTGCTAAAAGTAAGCGTAGAAGAATATTCACTATTTTTATCTGTACACACTGATTTTATGCGACACTCATACGTTTTATCGGGCGTTAGGCTTGTAATAGCCAGTGTATTAGCATTATTGACATTTAAAATTGTCCAATTAGTGGTATTCGTAATTCTGTATTCTACAATATAATTGGTTACAGAAGGAGCAAAAGTCCAATTAATAATAGCTGTTTTAGATAAAACATTTGAAACGGTCAAATTAGTAGGTGCTAAACAAGTTTCACCCGGAGGAATCAAAGCATCGCTTGTTAACAAACTCGCTCTTGCTCCACCTGTGCTAAATAAAGCATGAATGCGTTGTTTTTGACCACTTGTGAACATATTCATGCAGGCATCATCGGTATAATCCATAAAATTCATGAACATATCACCCGTTTGTTGATTACCACAGGTTTTATGTGGATAAGCTACGCAGCCGTAATTGGGCCCTTCTTGGACAGGCGTATCCGCAATGGCATCATCTCCGCAATCGGTATCACCCCAAATATGACGCAAATTCAACCAATGTCCAATCTCGTGGGTAGCCGTACGACCTTGATTAAAAGGAGCAACTACATTTCCAATAGTTCCAAAATATCTATAATCAATCACAACACCATCCAAAGCAGTACCCGTACCAGGCAGCGTTGAATAACCTAAAATACCACTACCTACTGCACAAACATAAATATTTAAATATTTTGTAGCATCCCATGGATTCACCCCACCTTTATCCGCTATTTTAACCTCATCATTTTTACCCCACGGTGTGCGACGTGCTGATGGATAACGAACGATACCCGTTGTTGCTTTTCCATCGGGCGTGCGTTTTGCCAATTTAAATTCTATC
>JANMYC010001172.1:0-2370 GCA_031381715.1 Saprospiraceae bacterium | reverse complement strand
TTGAGCATACAAATCATGTGGAAAATCAATGAATTGAGTTAAGTGCTTTTTATTGGTTTTGTCTAATTTGATTATTTCAATCATTGGAGATGTAGGTTTTCGTTTTTAATCATCATAGAATTGGATGATGTATTGAGGGTAAATTAGGGAAATTTCAGGAAACTTCCCTAATTTTATCATAGATTGGAAGGAGATACTGAGGGGTGAATTTTAGAACTGATTAAGTATATCAGCAACTCTTAGAAACTGCTTTAGAACAGGTTCTAAAAAAATCAATACCTCTATTTTCTGACTAAAACAGTCTCATTTTCACTTTCTAAGATGCCAACTTTTACTGCGCAATCGTACATAATATCAATCGCTCTATCAATCTGCTGAATAGTGTGCGTAGCCATGAGAGAGTAACGAATCAACGATTCTTCACTTGGTACAGCTGGCGATACCACAGGATTGATGAACAGACCCGCATCAAAGCACATTTTAGAGAAAGCAAAAGTTTTATTATTGTCACGGATGTAAACAGGGATAATTGGAGATTCAGTATGCCCTATTTCAAAGCCCATTTCACGCAAACGCAGCATAGAATGGTTGGTATTGTCCCATAAGTGGTCAATGCGCTCTGGTTCAGCTTGTAGTACTTCAATGGCAGCCAAAACGCTCGCCGCCGCCGCTGGAGTCATACTGGCGCTGAAAATAAGGGTACGCGAACTGTGCTTGAGGTAGTCAATCATTTCGCGGCTTGAGGCAATAAATCCACCCAAAGAAGCGAAAGACTTGCTAAAAGTACCAATTTGCATATCCACGCTATCGTGCAGACCAAAATGCGAACCCGTTCCGATACCCATCTCGCCAATAACGCCCACTGCGTGTGCATCATCTACAACAGTGACACCATTGTATTTTTTAGCAAGACGAACAATGTCAGGAAGCTTCGTGATATCGCCTTCCATGCTAAAAATCCCATCTACTACTATGAATTTCATCACTGCAGGGTCAAGGCGCGCCATCATTTTTTCGAGGTCGTTCATATCGTTGTGGCGGAATTTCAACACTTTTCCGAAAGATAGGCGAGTGGCATCAATGATAGAAGCGTGTACTCGCTCATCAATGAGGATATAATCGTGACGGCTCACAATCGGAGCCAAAGCCCCTAAGTTTGCCTGAAATCCAGTACTGTAAAGCAAACAAGCTTCTTGTTTCAGATAATCCGCCAGTTTCTCTTCAAGTTCTATATGAATACTCAAAGTGCCGTTCAAAAAACGAGAGCCGGCACAACCTGTTCCGTATCTCTCTGTCGCCCTTATAGCTGCCTCTTTGATTTTAGGATGGTTCGTTAATCCAAGATAAGAGTTGGAGCCAAACATCAAAATGCGCTTACCGTCGATAAGCACTTCCGTGTCTTGCTCTGATTGAATGACTCTAAAATAAGGATAAAGTCCCGCTTCACGTAGCTCGTTAGGTGTCGTAAAACTATTTACTCGATTCAGTAGATTCTTATTCATTCTTTCCGTTTGAGTAGGTTTTGATAATATAATTCAATGGCTAGTATCGTAAATATAGGTTATAAAATTAAGTGCGCAAAGGATTTTTATAATACTTATGTTCTTAAAAGCAAAAAGCACGAAAATTGGCTATAATACGACACATGACGGGCATATTACCTTCCAATTTTTTTCATATTGGATTAGAGACTGTGAAAATGCTATTTTGGTCAAGAAAAAAATTAAAATTTGTGAAATATAGTTTTTAAAAATGGGGATATGGACGGCTGTCATGCACTTTTTTTATTAAAAAATTGCACAATAAGCTGTGATATTATAAGCTATTATTTTAATATTGAGTTGCGATAGAGGAGAAATGAAAACAATCCTTTAATCAATAAGTTTCGACAAGAACAATATTTAGCAAAACTTTTGATTAAGAAAAGACCATAAAAGTAATATTTATTCTGTTAAAAAGCTTCGATAAGTAGATTTTAACAAAAAATTAAGCCTTTTTGAGCCCAAAAGGGACTCCTTTTATCCGACTTAGTCACTTTTTATATATCGTATAAATAAAGATAATATTGTTTAAACCTTCCGTTTTTCAAACCTAAATATTTCGGGCATCTCATCATTAGAGTGCATCGTAACATTAAGGTCTTTAATATAACCCGTATTTATATCTATCACCCATCCATGCACATAGGGCAGAGCTTTATTCTGCCACGAATTTTGAACGATACTGGTTTTTGTTAAATTATAAACCTGCTCAACGACATTAAGTTCCACAAACCTATCCAAACGAGTGTCTAAGTTTTCAATATTCTCCAATTCATCTTGATGAATCCGATATACATCCTTGATATGCCGCAGCCAATTATCAATAATG
>JANMYC010000124.1:0-4778 GCA_031381715.1 Saprospiraceae bacterium | reverse complement strand
GAGGAGGGATGTTGCTCGGGCGTAGGTTGCAATTAATAGGCGAAGCGCAAGGCTTGAATCTCAATTTTGAAACGCAACGCTTTTCCCAAAGCCTTAATATCCCCTTAATTTCACCACCGACAGTAAACGATGATTTGCGTTCAGTGAATGCCTCGCAACTTTATTGGCAAGTTGCCTTGGGTTTGAAATATCAATTTAGGGATGGTAAAAGGTGGCAACCATATTTGAGTGCGAGTGTAATCGGTCAAGCGGCATCAGATGAAGAGTTCAACTATAAATTTATCAATCGTTTGACCAAAGAAAGCATTAGTATCAAATCTAAACGAAAAGGTAGTGAATTTGAAACGGGTATTTTAAGAACGTCCGTGGGGGTAAATTATCGGATTTGGGGTAAATTTCAAGGATTTTTAGAAGGAGCCTACGATTTTAAATTTGATAAATCCCCGCATTATAGGCCTATTGGGCAGGTTAAATTGGGGCTTTTACATCGTTTTTAAAGCTGTAGTAAAATGGCTTTAAAAAATAAGCTTAAAATATATTTTGCGACGAACCCACAATAATCTAACCCGTCTTGTATATCTAAATACAGCTTTGTAATCAAAGCTTGTTTAAATATTTCATTCATAAATAATCATTAGACGCATGAAAAAAGTCGTTTTTATTATCATCATTGCGTGTTTAGCTACGACGTTCAAAACGGTAGCCCAAGACACCACACGCACACTTTTTAAACTTATAAAGCCACAGACATTGGGGCTTTATGTAGAACCTGAAATGAGTTACGGACAATTGAGGGGCAGCATGACAGGTTTTGGTGGTGCATCGGTAATGCTGGTATTGAATAAAAAATGGGCATTTGGCGCAACTGCTCAAATGAGTTTGAGTGAGAATTTTTCTCCTAAGGCTGTAAGCCCTCTGTTTGTACGGTCTTTTTTAGCTGGCGGCAAAATAGAGTTCACACCCAAACCCGATGCTTTGGTGCATGTTAGTTTTCCTTTAATGATAGGAGCTGGCGAGGCATCAGTTGATTCAATTGGCTCAACGAGAGGGCGTAATGATAGGCGTTACGACCATGGATTTTTAGGGGGATATCGCACCAATAGGAACTCATATGTGGTAGTACAACCGGGCATCCATTTAGAAACTAATTTGATGCGTTTTGCGAAGCTGTATGTAGGTGCTAATTACCGTTTATCTTTTTTGACTGACAATCAGACGACGCTTTTGCCAGCCAATACAATGCAAGGATTTTCCATCAATGCGGGATTGAAATTGGGTTTATTTGATTTTAAATTAAATAGGAAGAAAGAAGAAGTTCAATAACGAAAGTGCCCGTCCATCTATGTGGTATAAAAGACGCTCTATAATAGATAGGGTTTTGTCAAAATTTAGATAGAGTTTAGAGAGAGGTTGCCAACGGGTAATCTCTCTTTTTATTTTTAAAAACCTACTTAGAATGGTAGTGGGCTTGGATAGCCTCTTCGAAGGTTATCGTGGATAATACGATTTTATTCATCGATATGACTTCTGGGTTTTGGTACTACTCTCTCTCAGTATGCCTAAAAAATACGCTTGGAGCCACGCCACCATTGGAGAGGTGGTGAAATATAGCACAATTTGCGGAATGAGGATTACTTGAGGAACATTGTCAATATGAATTACCCTAAAATTAATCAAACAAATAAGTTAAAATTGGTCAAATCGTTTCTACACCTGCTGATATGTAATGATTGAGTTAAGGTATAAAAGAACTTCAATCAGTCTTTTACGGAACGTATCAATAAGAAATCGAATCATGAAGAAAGCATTTTATCAAAATAAAGACAGCTCCAGGGGTGACTGTTTTTTATAAATACACTATTCAGATAAACAGAATGGCATAATTTGTTTTATTTTGCTGTTGAAATAGTCAAGGTCAATTTTGATACGATGCACGAAAAAACGGATGTAGAACAATGGCAGGACTTTGTAGCGGGTGATGAAGCAGCTTACACGACTTTATACAGCCGCCACGTGCAAGCGATGTATCGCTATGGTATGAGCCTTGTGCCTGTTTCAGAAGCTTTTGTTTTTGACTGTATTCACGATGTTTTTACCGAAATTTGGGCAAAAAGGCTGCGGCTGAGTGTACCAAACAATGTTCGTTACTACCTTTTGCATGCTTTGAAAATTCGTATTCTGCACCTTTTGCAACGCAAAGAGGGGAGAACTGACCCTATTTCACAAACCGATTTTGACAACCTCTGGGCAGAACCTTCTCCTGAGGAGCTTTTCACAAACCAAGAAGAAAGCAACAATAAACAGGAACTGATACAAAAGCTCATTAGCCAATTGCCTCCCCGCCAACAAGAAGCCTTGCGCTTGCGTTTTGTTGAAGCCTTTGATTATAACGAAATTGCAAGCACGATGGATATGAACCGCCAATCAGCCCAAAATTTGGTTTTTAGAGCTGTTGAAAAATTGCGGGAATGGCTTAAAATTACCCCCCCTCAGTAAAATTCTACTTTTTTAAAAAATATATCATATTTGGTGAGTATAAAAATAAGGTTTTTGTCTTCTTCTGAAAATTGCCTTATTTTATGTACAATAATAATTATGAAAAATTCGGTATTACCGACTTTGTAAGTGATGATGCCTTCCTCAAGCATTATTTGTCGCCGACCGATGCCACCATTCGTTTTTGGACGGAATGGTTGGAACAACACGTCCATAAAAGTTATGAATGGCAGAATGCCCGCCAGCTTTTAGAAGCGGTGATGCTTGGTTTGAACGATTATGCTCGGACTTATCTTTCCGAAGAAAATCAAACCCGCCTGTTAGTACGCATACAAAATACCAACGCTCTTTTAGAAGAGGCAACGCCTGTTGTTCCACTTTGGCGCAAAACATGGGTCACCCGTACAGCAGCGGCAGCTTGCGTGTTGGTGGTGTTCGGAATGTGGTTTTTTAAATATAACCAAGAGCCCCCCTCAGTATATCAGCAACAAATAACGGCTTTACAACAAAAAGTGATTGAAAAAATAAATAACACTGAAAAGCCGGAAGCAATTTCCTTACCCGATGGCTCAACGGTTATTCTTTCACCTAATAGTCGATTGAGCTACCCAAATGATTTTGGTAAAGAGATACGCCCAGTTTATTTGTCGGGCGAGGCGCAATTTGAAGTAACAAAAGATGTAACGAAGCCTTTTTATGTGTATGCCAATGAAATCGTCACAAAAGTATTGGGAACTCGCTTTGTGGTCAATGCTTTTGATAAAGATAAAAATGTGAAAGTGACCGTCCAATCGGGGCAAGTGAGTGTGTATCGTCCCAATAAAATAGAAAAACCGGTTGCCGATAAGCAAAAAAAAGAAGGTGTTTTGTTATTGCCTAATCAAGAGGTGGTTTTTGAGCGTTTAACAGCACAATTTAAAAAAGCACTCGTCCAAAACCCCATTATTTTAGAAATTCCTAAACAGGCTGCGATTAGTTTTGAATTTGATGAAACGCCCGTTACCGAAGCTTTTGAGCGCCTTGAAAAAGCCTATGGTCTTGAAATGGTTTTTAATAAAGAAGTATTAGAACATTGTCAAATTACAACATCGCTCAATCAAGAAACACTGTTTGAAAAACTAAATATTATAACCCAAATTATCGGAGGTACCTATGAAAAGGTTGATGGTCAAATCGTTATAACGGCTAAAGGATGCCGATGAGTGTTTAGTTTATGGTTTTTAGACCAAACTATACACTAAAAAACGAGCCAATGGTTCTTGTAAAACCAAAGGCTCTGGATATTCCCTCTCAATGCGGTCAAACAGGAAAGAGGAAAAACGAAGCTCAATTATTTTTTAATTAACTGAACAAAGGTCAAATTTATGAAAAAAACTAAACAACTACTCACTGAGTTTATGAAATTCTCATTGCTACAACTCATCGTCTCCTGTATTTTTGTGGGCGTTTCATTGGCAAATAATGCGAAAGCACAAGAAATTCTTGAATATCGGATTAGCCTAAACGTTTCAGAGGAAAAACTGAAAACGGTTTTAACAAGTATTGAAAAAATAGCCCTTGTTAAGTTTTCTTACAGCCCACAAGTAATCAAATCCAACCGTAAAATCACTTTTTCTACCCAAAATACCCCTTTGGGAGAGGTGCTAAATTCGATTTTGCAACCCTTAGATATAGGTTTTTCCGTCTTGGGCAATCAAATACTCTTGAAAAGGGTAGAATCGTCAAAGTCTTCTAATATTGATGCCTTACCACCTAAAAAAATAGAACGGACTGAAGAATTGCCGGCTTTCGTTGTTTCAGGTACGGTCATCGACGAAAAAGGAGAACCTCTTGTAGGTGCAAGTGTCGTACTTGAAGGGTCAACAAAAGGTACGATTACGGATGAAAATGGTAAATTTTCCCTTGAATTGGCCGATGCCGATAAAAAAGGCACTTTGACCATCAGTTTCATTGGCTACGATAAACAAACGGTTGCTATTAATGGTCGCACGGCTATCAATATTATTTTGAGCGGTGATAAAGTATTAGAAGAGGTGGTGGTTGTCGGCTATGGTGAAATTAAAAAAAGTGATTTGACGGGTGCTGTTACCTCCGTCAAAGTAGATGATAAAATGGCTTCTCAAAATGCGTCGATGGATAAATTGTTGCAAGGACGTGCCGCAGGTGTTGAGGTCGTATCGGGCAATGGTGCGCCCGGGGCAGTTATCAATGTCCGCATCAGAGGGACGGGTACATTGACGGGTAATACCGAGCCTTTGTATGTGGTTGATGGCATCATCATG
>JANMYC010001160.1:0-2266 GCA_031381715.1 Saprospiraceae bacterium | reverse complement strand
GGGGTGCTTTTTTTATTTTTACTTGAGCATTTAAGATTAAAAATATGAGATATTTCGATTATAATTGCAACGTGAAAATATATCTTCAATAACCCATCAATCCACTTTTTCAATGAAAAAAAATGCGTATTTAATCGGCTTTTTAGCAATAATAACCCTATTTAGCTGCAAAAGCACTAAAGATGTTCTAAACTTATATCCAAGAGATATTTCAAAAACTACTACTTTTGATGTAACCACTTGGAAAAAGAAAAAGGATAAGCCACTGATAAAATCCAGACGAATGTTGGCAGAATGGGAAAAAGCTCAAGGAGTTTTAGTGGCATATCCATTTGATTTGCCCATTAATTTACTCCAAGAAATTTCTACCAATCATAAAATCGTTGTACTATTGAGCAGTAAAAAACAAAAGCTACCCGCCTTAGAAGCAATAAAAACGTATAATATAAATCAAAAAAACGTCGAATTTATAGTCCATAAAAAGCTCATTTGTGCACTTCAAAATATAGGAAAATACAATATAGTTGACAGTGCGGGTCGTAAATCACTTAATGCAAAATTTTTCAATCGGGTAGGAAAGAAGAATACAGTTAGCCGTTTTAAAATTAAAAATGACAATAAAACCCCTGAAATAAATTCAAAAGCAATCATGGATGCTGAATCCATTCTGACGGATGGTGCAGGTGTTATGTATGCCGATTTAAATCTTTTCAAAGCCAATAAAGAGAGTAAAAAAAATGACTTGCTGAGGAAAACAATATCGAGAGAATTGGGGATAAAAGAATTGATTTATGTTCCATTAATTGATGATAGCATAAAACTCACAAGTATCGTTAGACTTATTGATAAAAATACTGTGTTAATGAAAGAGTCTGACATCAAGAATGGGCTATATCTGCAATTAAGCCTTTTAGAGAAAGGAGGGTTTTATAAATTCTATACCAATGATGGCACAAAAACAAAAATAGTGCGCATAAAAGAATCCATTATAAATGGGCAAGAAACCTCCTATTTAAGCTCGTTAATATTTAATGATAAAATATTTGTACCACTTTATGGAATAGATGCCGATGAATATGCATTAAAACGCTGGAAAGAGCTTATGCCGAAATATACAATCATTAGTTGCAAATTAGATGCAGGGCAACGACCTTGGAAAAATGGCGATTCCTTATTTAATCGGGTTAAAATAATATTTGAGAATTTTAAACCAAATTTTTAATCTCCGCAAAAGCATCTCCTACTGAGGGGGTGCTTTTTTTTATGCAAAAAACTATTGTAAAAAGGTAAACTAAAGTCCCTAATGCTGAAATAAACTTTAAAAATAGGTTTTATCATCTTTTCATTTATCCCAAGAGTACATCAAAAACTCCTCATTATTCCCCGTTCGCAGAATAGCTGAATCACACTCTCAATACATCAAAAAGTCTCTCAATTTGTAGATTAAACTCCCCGTTGTGAGAAAATCAAGCATGAAAACAGCTTTTTTTAGCTGGCACTGCTTTTTTAATTAAAGATATATATAAAGTGTTTTAAATGTTATGATTAAGATTTATCCCTTAAAGTTTACCGTGTTCTTACAACCTACAATTTTTGCTTCCCAATATTTGTATCACCTTATTTTCGGCATTTTCAAACGAAAATAGTAAATGAAAAAAACATGAAACTATACATCAAAAATATGGTCAGCTTGCGATGCAAATTGATGATAAAAGAAGAACTAAGGAAATTGGATTTACATTACACCACAGTTGAACTGGGTATAGTAGAGATTATAGAAAATACAACACTGGAACAGTACGATACTCTGAAAAAAAATCTATCAGAAATGGGATTAGAACTGATGGATGATAATAGAAGTATTCTCAATGAAAAAATTGTCAATGTCATTGTTGAAATGATTCACTACTCTGAGGAACTGCCAGAGATAAAATATTCGGAGTATATTAGCCATAAAATGGGTTATTGCTACACCTATTTAGCCAATACATTTATAAAGGTAAAAGGAATCACTATAAGACAGTTTATAATTAATCATAAAATAGAAAAGGTAAAAGAAATGCTCCTCTACGATGAACTCAGCCTAACCGAGATTTCTTACCGATTAAAATACAGCAGCGTTTCTCATTTATCCAACCAGTTTAAAAAAACAACGGGCTTTTCGCCTTCGTATTACAAACAGATTAAACAAATGCGGACGTGCAATCTGGAAAATATATAATGAACGTATGGCTCAGGTATTAAAATAAACTCTTTTGATGCTCAA
>JANMYC010001156.1:0-3190 GCA_031381715.1 Saprospiraceae bacterium | reverse complement strand
GAGTGGATTGCTTATGATGATGCTCAAAACAGTGTTATCAGCTATTTAAGAAAAGGTGGGGAGGGCACGAAACCGCTTTTGGTCGTTTGTAATATGACACCACAAGCGAATTATAACTATAAATTAGGAGTACCTTACGCCGGCGAATGGGTAGAAATACTGAACACCGATGATGTAAAATATTCTGGAAGTGGCATTCATAACGCAGGTGTTTTAAAAACCGTAGATGGTTTGGAGCATGGTAGAGAGCAAAGTATCCTTTTAACCTTAGCTCCGTTATCCACAATGGTTTTTGAATTGACTAAAGAAGTGAAAATGGCGAAAAAAATCACTCAGAAATCTTCTGAAAAAGTACTGCCAGAAGAAACTACCAAGAAGGTAAGTCGTAAAAAGTAACTACTGATTTTGGATTTCAGATTTCAGATTCCAAATTTCAGATTCTCAAAATATGTGATTCAATGTCAAATTTACTGAGGGGTATCTGGAATTTGAAATCTGAAATTTGGAATTTGGAATCTGGAATTCGAAATCTGGAATTCGAAATCTGGAATTTAAATCTAAAACTTGAAATTTGAAGTCGAAAACCCAAAAATATATTAGTTTAGGGATAGTCGTAGCTGTTATTCTGGCTCTTTTGATTTACTTCAATCAAGGTGGCAAGGAGAATGAGTTTGACTGGAGCGAAACTTATGATGAAAAGAGCAAAGAGCCTTTCGGTAGCTTGGTGATACACGATATTTTAAAAACATACTTTCCCAACCAATCATTTCAAGATTTAACTGATAATGTTTCCAAAGCACTGCCTGTGCCTGATTCATTGAAAGGAAAGTCCAATTATGTATTTATTGGTGATGGTTTTCTCTTAGATACTGTTGATACGGATAAGTTGTTGCTGTTTATTCATGAAGGCAACAACGCCTTTGTTTCGGCAAATGTATTGCCCAATTATTTTATGAAAGCCATTTTGATGGACTCATGCAATGAAGGCAGTTGGGAATATTCAGATTGGGCTTTTGAGTATTCAGATACGTTGAATTTAAATTTTAAACATCCTCAACTTATTGAAAATCAGTCTTTTAGCTATCCGTATTTGGTTAGAGGTGAAATGAGAAGTAGGGATTGGTCGTTCATTGATACCGTAAGAAATACCTGTATAGAAGGTACTCAAAACCTCACGATTTTGGGTGATATGAATGACGAGCACATTAATTTCATTCGGCTTCATTATGGTCGGGGTGATATTTATTTGCATACAAATCCACTGGTTTTTACCAATTTTTATATGCTCGATTCGGCGAAATTGCGGTATTCTTCCAAGGTGTTTTCACATTTACCCGAAGGTGATATTTTTTGGGATACTAAAAGCCGCGTCAATCGAGATATTTTAAGGAAAATGAATGGTGGTAATCCTCGAATGGATAAAGACGGACCCTTAAAATACATTTTAGCGCAGCCCTCTTTGCGTTGGGCATGGTTTATTTTTCTCGCATTGATTGCCCTTTATTTACTTTTTGCCGCTAAAAGAAAGCAACGAATTATACCCGTTTTAGAAGAAAAATCGAATACATCGTTGGATTTTATCCAAACCATAGGGCACATGTATTTTTTGCAAGGTGACCATATTCGCTTATGTGATATGATGCTGAAACAGTTCCAGACCTATGTGCGTGAGAAATATCATTTAGCTTCCCGTGAAATGAACGAGGAATTTGTCTCTAATTTATCCTTAAAATCAGATATTCCATCGGAGCGTATCAAAAGGATTGTGGAATATGAAAACCTTATTTATAAAAATAGCATTACGGAACAGAGTATGGTGGAGTTTTACCATATTTTGAGTAATTTCTATAAAGTTTGTAAGTAGTATCTATTTCATTACTAAGGTTTACCCCCTCAGTATTAGACTTAAAATCATTAAAAATGGTGTTTAAATATAAAATAAACGTTAAAATACACTAAAGCCGATTATGGAAAACGAAGAATACGTATCTATCAATAATGAAGGATTAGAACCACCTCAGCCACAAAACCCATGGGCTCAAAATCGCCTTGACCTCACGCTAGTGCGCCGGGCGATAGATTCTGTGAAAGATGAGCTGTTAAAAGTGATCGTGGGGCAGGAGGAGTTGATGGATTTGCTCATTGCGGCGATTTTATGCGACGGTCACGTCTTGATAGAAGGAGTACCCGGAATTGCCAAAACCATGACCGCTAAGCTTTTAGCTAAAACAATTGCCGCTGATTTCAGTCGTATTCAGTTTACGCCCGATTTGATGCCTTCGGATGTGGTGGGTACGATGGTCTTTAATATGCAAAACTCTCAGTTCTACTTTAATGAAGGTCCCGTTTTCTCAAACATTGTTTTGATAGATGAAATCAATCGCGCACCCGCCAAAACCCAATCGGCTTTATTCGAAGTGATGGAAGAGCGTCAAGTGACCGTGGACGGAAAGACTTATCCGATGGGCTTTCCCTTTTTTGTCATAGGCACTCAAAACCCCATTGAGCACGAGGGAACATATAAACTTCCAGAGGCACAACTCGACCGTTTTTTATTTAAAATAAATATGTCATATCCTTCATTGGAAGAAGAAAAATCCATTTTACGCCGTTTTAAAGAGGATTTTAAGCAAGTAAAAACGGCTGAAGTGGTCTCTGTACTGAGGGGGGATGAGATTCGAGAATGCCAATCAATTGTAGAGAAAGTGCACATAAAAGATGAATTATTGGACTATATTGCCGCAATTATCCACAATACTCGTAATAATGGCGATTTATTTTTAGGTGCTTCACCCCGCGCATCATTGTCAATTTTAAAGACATCAAAAGCTATAGCAGCTATGAACGGCAGAGATTTCGTCATACCAGAAGATATTCAATATGTGGCTTATCCTGTGCTCAATCACCGCATCATGCTCACACCTGAGCGTGAAATGGAAGGCTATTCCACAGAAGATGTGATTAAGGATATTATAAAAAAGATAGAAGTACCGAGGTGATTATTGGTTATTAGTTGTTGGTTATTGGTTATGCGCTCTACGCATTAAATTAACAACTAATAACCAACAACTAACAACCAAACTCACTTTCCTCTACCTTGCAATAAAACAAGAATTGTATAAAACCTGATTTTGAAATCTAAGGCAAGGGACATATTTTCGATGTAGAGTATATCAAATTTTAGACGTTG
>JANMYC010001154.1:0-6341 GCA_031381715.1 Saprospiraceae bacterium | reverse complement strand
TACGGGACTTACGGGGCGGGTTTTATTACTATTTCTACCGATATTTAATGCCTAACGGCACTTTGTTCTAACATAAAAAGTGCCGTTAGGTATTAAATATCGGTAGAAATAGTAATAAAACCCGCCCCGTAAGTCCCGTAGGGACGACATCGCTAAAATAAGCCAATTGAGTTAATTCATCACAAAAGCAACCTTATCAGTAAGCAGTTTGTATTGACTAATGATAAGAAATTAAAAGAATGGACTTTTAATAACACATTTAGTGAGGGTAAACCGTTATAGTTGTGTCTTATTAGAATAAATATATTTTTAATTAAAAACACCTATTAATGGAACGGCAAGTATTCAATTTTATCGAAAAAACACTGGTGCACATGAACGTGGCTCCCGCACAAATCAATGAAGAGGCAGATATACTTTTTGACCTCAATTTGGATGTCATTCACTTGGATTTTTTATTCTCCTTATTAGAAAACCGCTATCGACTCAATACATCATTGGTTTTTACTAAAGAAGTAGCCACATTGAAAGGTCTGGCTGACTTTGTGGAGCGTAGAGCAGCTTAAATGAAGGTTTTTACTGAGGGGGGTAAATAAAATATTGGTTTTCACTGAGCGAAACCTCAGGAAGTGTCCCGAAGGCTTCCTGAGATTAGCTCCGCCCACCTACTGAATAAAATTGTATATGTTTTGACTCGTTTTTTTGAAAATCATCAATTATTTTTAAATAAACACATTTCTACCCAACCTTTTACCAGTCTTTTGTGATTATGTAGTTGAACACTTCTTTTCAACAATTTAATCCTTATTCCATGACTGTTTCAAAATATCTGTCCGTCATTTTTATTTTGAGTTGTGCGCAACTTCAATCTTGGGCTCAAGCCAAAGAAAATTGGGTTTTACCAAAACACCAAATCCAATTACAAGGTGGCATGAGCAACAACACTGACTATCTGGGTGCTATCAATTCTTTTGCCAATTGCCCGTATGTGGGCGCAACCTACTACTATAACTTTTCGCATAAATGGTACGCAAGCTTTGATTATCAATACATTCAAGGTACTTTCAAAATGGGCTTAACAAGTTATAAAAATATAGATAACACAACTTTTGAAACCATCAGAACTTATCCTTCCCCAGAGAATCCAATGTCATTACCACTTGTAAGAATGACTCAAAACCGCTCAACCAAAGATACTGACATTAAAAAAAGTGAATATGTAAAAGTTGTTTCACCCGATGGCTTATACAAGCGCAACCATTACAACCTAAATGGTGGATATATGCGGGTTACACCGCGTAATATTTTACGAATTGGCTTGGGTATTACCTATTTTAGGCTTCAATCAAGAGATATTTTGACAAATGTGGAGGAATCTAAAACAAATAGCGTCATTGCCAACATACCCCATTTACGCTATTTAGATAAAAAAGGCTGGGAGTTCAACACGCGCATTGCTTACGATTTCTTCATCACCCAGAAGCTATCAATCGGCTTGCAATTGAGTTCTATCTCAACGATTAACATTTTTCAAGGTACAGCCCGCCAAGCAGGTTTGACAGTGGGTTATGCGCCTTTTTCTTTGAATAAAAAAAGCGTGAAACCAAGAGTTTAATTTATTTGAAAAATTTTTAGATTATTTATTTTATGATTCAGATAAAACGCAATGGTCGGTTGTGAAAATAGAGTAAAATTGCCCTTTAAAACATATATCTAAATTTTAAAAACTAAGCCTAATTAATGCCAACGCACTACAATCCGAAAGACGATGATGAGCAACTGATAGCAGGCTGTCGGAAGCAACATCCATTGGCGCAAAAATACTTTTATGAACGGTATTTCGGCAGGCTTGTGGGCATCACCTACCGGTATGCAAGAGATAAACAGGAGGGTATTGGGGTTTTAAATCAAGCATTTTTGAAGATTTTTCAATCTCTCGATCGTTTTGAGGGCGGTAACCTATTGGCTTGGATGCGCACTATTGTTTTCAGAACGGCTCTGAATCATGTGCGAGGGGAAGTGAATTTTAAAAATATTGACGACTTTGAAGTCAGCGAAAATGTACAAAGTATTGAAAATGAAGCACTTGCAGATTTTGAAATTGACTATATTTTAAAAGCCATTCAACAGTTGCCCGAAGCTACCCGTACGGTTTTTAATTTATTTGAAATTGATGGACTCAGTCACGCTGAAATTGCCGAAACGCTTAATATCAGCCTTGGCACCAGCAAGTGGCACGTTTCGGAAGCCAAATCCAAATTGCGAAAAATGCTTAAAAACGAATCTCAATTGGTGATAACGACACCTAAAATTTAGTGAAAATGGAAAATTTTAATCACAGAAAAACGCCTCTCGGTGAAAAATTTGGTAATACAGATTTTCCTTTAGAACCCCATGCTTGGGATGATATGGAAAAACTATTGGCGGCACAAGATTCAAAACCGCCCCTTAGTATTTGGAACAATAAAACGCTGTTTTTATTGATTTTGATGGGCTTTAGTTTTTTCGCTTTTTATGTTTCGCTTAACCGTAAAATAGCCTTAAAATCATCTGAAATTACGGAAGTTGCTCCACCAAGTACAATAAAAAGGCTTTTATATATACCTCCTCAAGACATGAACACCCCCTCAGTATTTTTTCAAAAAAATGCACTTTATGAGCATATTTATGTTGAAAAAGTAGGTAATAATTCGGGAAAAATTAAAAATTCGGAAGCCCTTTTAACAGATAGAAAGGTAAAAAATCCTGCGTTATTTGAAACCCCCAATACTTTAAAATCGACTTCGGATAATGCGCACAGCTTTCTGAAAATTTCGGATAATCAAAACTCAGCGCAACTACCCCCTCAGTATAAATCCCAAATTGAGACATTATCAGTACCTTTTAAAAATAATAATTCGGATCTAAAAAGGGGGAGTGCGGATAAAATAAATGAAGCCTCAAAGAGTGAGACGTTTGAAAATGAAGCAGAAAATGGCATGGCTATTTCAAAAGAAAATAAAGAGGGTGTAACAAGAGACGTTATACAAAGTATTGATAATCAAGGCAATATGATTCAAGAAGCGAGCGAAAACGCCCTTTTGCCCTTAGATTTATTGGCTTTAAATCCGGTGTTTTCATCGAAGTTAGTAGATTATAATACCTTCAATTCTTTTGCCAAAAATATCATACCCCTCAGTAAATTACTGAATGGACCTCGCTATCAATTGGATATTGGATTTGGTAGAGCCACCTACAATGCACCCAAGAACATCAATCACTTTAGGCTTGGTTTTCAATATCGTTTGACGCCTTTATTCGGTTTGGGTGTATCAACCAATTACTCTCTAAAAGTGAACAGTAGAGGCGAGAAAGGTTATCTTTTCACCAGCGATATTGAGGGTTTACTGTATTTCGTCAATAAAAAGAAAATGGATTTTATTATCTCCGCCGGCTACGGCTATCGGCAGTTGCAAATGCCAAATGACATTCTCCAATTGAAAGAAGGCAAGGGTAAGGGCTTTACGTTGGGTTTGGTGACACAATACCGTTTCAATAAAAAGTGGGTTGCAGGTTTACGCATAGATGTAAAAGAAATTGCCCAATTAGTTCAAGACCCTGCTTTCGTTTTGACGTTGGGTAAGCGATTTTAAATTAAAACTATACTTTTAATATCTTAAAATTAAATAAAATGAAACAATTATTCCTTATTTCAATATGCTTTTTATTTTTTACCACCGCTTGTAAAAAAATAGATGATGGGGTGGAAGATATTGGCGCATTTGCGGAACAAAAATCGGGTTTTGAGGGTACTGTCACTTACGCCAAAGACGGCAAGCCCGCTATCGGTTATCCCGTTGGAATACAAATCGGCAACATCAATGGTACGGTGAGTTTTAACCCCACAACAGGAACATTCACGCCCGTTCCTGAACCCAATAGTTATTCTAAAACTCAACTCACGGATGAAAAAGGTAAATTTTCGCTCACGGAACTCAATAAAAATTTGCCTATTCGATACGGTTTTTTATCCGCATTGGGTTTTACCTCTAATGGAGAGTTTGATTATTATATTCAACAATTTATCATCGAAGGTGTACCCCAACAAAATATTCAGAATAGTAACGAGTTGGTACTCGGAAAAGTGAAAAAAACGGATATAATACTACACGAAGCCTATAAACTCGAGCTTATTTTGAATGCTAATAAGGTGGATTTTGATGACGAAGTAAAAATTACTGGTCAATGGTTTTCACCTGTTGACGGTAAAGCTTTTGAAATAAATTCACAATTGCAAATACCCAAACCAACACCCAATTCATTGCCATTCATAGCGGTATTTTTAGGAATCAAATCCAAACCAAATGTACCCATTACTTTGAAAATTGAGACTTTTAGAAACAAGGTCTTGAAAGATACTCGTACACTTGTTGTCAAGATGGATGTAAAAAACAATAAAATAGAAGTACTTTAAGCGTTAATTAAAAGTCGGGATGCGAATTGTTGTAGCTCATCATGGTGTTTAGTAAGGCTAAGAAGCTGTTTGAGTTATTATTTTAAGTATAAATGGCTTCTTTTTAGCCAACTTGAATGAAAATCATTTCAACGTATTCCCAATATGTCTCAATAATTTTAATCCAATTTGACTAAAAATAAGCTCATTTCTATCTGAAAATAATAATTCAAACAGCTTCTAAGTGTTTACAGAAATTCCAAATAAGTTTTAATGATGCAAAAAAGTGGCAGTGAATATCTCATTCACTGCCACTGGTATTTTATAAAACTGAATATATATTTTAAAGCGAAGGATAAAAGAACAATTCTGCCACGGTGCTTTGTGGTTTGAAATGCACCCAATTCTCTTTTGAACGTTTCAATCTATCGGCAATAATCCATAAAACACTTGTATTGACACCCAAACCGCAATGACTGCCACGAACTTGAATGTTTTGATGAATTTCATCTTCATGCGTTTCCATACACGCTTGCCAAGGCACTATGCCGTCTTCCTTGGTGTAAATCGCTGTTGTAGGGACTTTAGCGGGTTTGTGCATGTTATTTAAAAGAGCCAAATCAGTATCTTCCACCCTTTTTCCACCTGATATGAGGTTGTAAACCCAAGCTATGTTATTAGGTTGAGTAATATCTTGAAAAGGAGAACCCAATGTTATGACTTGACGAATCAAATCAGGTCGAGCTTTTGCTACTTCGCGCGCAAAAACACCACCCAAGCTCCAACCAATTAAAGTGACTTTTTGACCATATTTAGCTTCTATCTTTTCAATTGAAGTTAAAAGAGTATCCATATACTCCACTTTACCCAAATTACGACCCAATCCCCAGTCAAAAACGGTGTATCCACACTTGGTGATATATTCACGCAGCAAGCCCGTTGAGAATTTAGTGCTCATGAAGCCAGGCATAATCATCACTGGATGACCATCACCCTCATCGTCGTATTTACAGAACTTTTTATAAGGATAAGCGATGCCCAGTTCAGTCAAAGCCCTGCCAGCTTCAGTCATGCAAAGGAAGAGAGAGGGACGAGTAGATTTTTTAAAAGAGTTTAACATACAACTGAGTTTGAAATTAAATTATTATTTACGCGTGACAATCTGAATTAGTTTGGTTTTATGAACAATTATTTGGTGATTGCTTGCTCATTCTAAGTGCAAGATATGTATTTTTATGAATTAGTAAAATATTATTTTGATTTTATTATTTACATTTTTGCATATTTTAAAAATGGACATTAAAAAAATAATAGTTTTACGGTAAAATGAATTGTTATTAATTTATTAATTCTTGTAGTTATTTTCTAATTGTTATTTTTATCCCCTCAGTATTCAAAGCATTTTTTATCTTTATCGGATTGATTCATGTAAAACCAGAGTATGAAGAAAGAACAAAAAGTAAAAACAACTGAGGTTGAGCAAATGTTGCATGAACCACGATTCAAAAAAACGTTAGCACATTTAGCAATGCAGAAAGGCGAGACCCTTGAACTGGTCGTAGAAGAAGCCCACACATACTTGAAAGAGCTTTATACCGAGCATCAGCCCGTGTCAAGTATGATTTTGATGGAAGCGGCACAATATATATTGGGAAGAGGGTACGATAAAACCATTGATGTCAATCCCGACGAAATCAACCAGTTGACCAAATTAATGCGCAAGCATCCCATCGCTTTTGTATTGACGCATAAATCCTACGTGGATTTATTGGTGTTGGCCTTGGTTTTGGCGCGACATGGTTTGCCAATTCCGTATATGTTCGCGGGGATTAACTTGGATTTGTTGGGCGTCGGCAAATTTGCGCGGCAATCGGGCGTCATATATATACGTAGGACATTCAAAGACAAT
>JANMYC010000120.1:0-4837 GCA_031381715.1 Saprospiraceae bacterium | reverse complement strand
CAGCTCAGCACAACTTATGATGCCCACGACCCACGCCTTTTAGAAACTGTACTGCCCCACGTGCATTATTTGGAGGTCACCCCCGATACCATTACCCGCAAAGTGGGCGATAAAATCGTCTATCATGAGGGCATTTTAAGTGATTTAAAAGCAGTTTCTAAGGATGTGGAGATTTTGGTACATGGCGTTGGGCTGTCAATTGGCAGTTACGATGGTTTTTCGATGGAGTATATTCGACTTTTGGATATGCTTTTTAATGAAATTCCTGTGGCTTGGCACAGCGAGCATTTGGGCTATACGCAAGTGGATGGAGTTCAACTTAACACGATGTTGGCGATGCCTCGCACCAATGAAACGCTGGATATGCTGTGTGAGCGCATAGAATTTATCCGCAATCGCTACCATATTCCGTTTGCCCTTGAAAATATTATGCGCATACTACCCGACGATGAAAACCCGTATTCAGATGCCGAATTTCTGAATTTATTGGCGCGCAACTCAGGTTGTAAACTCATTTTGGATACCTATAATTTGGAATGTGATGTCAAAAACCACGGTTTAGATGCTGATGCCTTTTTAAAAGAGCTGGATATGACCGCTGTTCAAGAAATCCACGTAGCAGGGGGTATCGAATACAATGGTTTTCAACTGGATATTCACTCCGATACGGTGAGTGATGAGACAATCGCCTTGACTCAAAAAGCCCTGTTAAGCCCGCAAAACCAAATAAAAGCCTTGACTTACGAGCTTCTCCCACAAGCTGTTCCCGTATTAGGTTACGCTAAAATAGAAGCTGAATTGCGCCGATTATCGCAGATTTTTTCATTAAAACCTCAAAAAAGCAGCCATGCAACTTGCTGAACTTCAAAAAGGCTTGTGTCAAATGCTCAAAGAGACATATACCCCGACGCTTGCCGATGCTGATTATTTTCAGCGCATTTATCCATCGCGGGAGCTGGCTTTGGTTAAGGAAATAGCCGTGTGGTGGCGGGCACTTCAGATTCTGAATTACTGCCCCATGACCTCTCGATATCTTAAAATGAACTTTATTTTTGATGATTGGATAAAAGCATTTTATGCTAAAAACAATGTATCGCCGTTTATTGAAGTTGCGGGTGTCCACTTTCTTAATTTCCTTTCAAAACAAACCGATGATAAAATATTGCGCTCCTTGAGTGCTTTTGAAGCCGCTTTATTGCAGGTGAAAAAAGGCTCAGATAAGCAATTTGTCACGCTCTGGCATTGCCAACCGAATGAATTAATGTATCGCCTTTTAAAAGATCCGCAAGCTGAAATTGAAATATGGACTACCCCTCAGTATCAGACCGTTGTTTCGGCTCAATGCACCTATTTATTTGAAGTTTTTAAGATTTAAAAGTAAACACTTAGCCCCCCTACCCCCAAAGGGGGAGTTCCGCCCGATAAACATTAAAAATATAAAGAAATGCACATTTTTAGCATTTCATGAGTGGAACGCCCCCTTTGGGGGTAGGGGGGGCTAAGTTTTTAAGATTTAAAAGTAAAGCTGCTCAGCGATATTTCGACACTATTGAATTGTAAACAAATTTTAATAATTTTTAAAAAATTGAATACTATGGCTACGTCACAAAAAAACGAATCAAAAAGCATGGAACTTTCAAGAGATATGGGTGCTTGCGAACTCAATTTACCCCTTTGCGTCGAGAAAGATTCTCTCATTGTCAAACGCTCAATCAATTACCCGTCAGGTATTGTTGACCAAAATCGCCGTGAAATCATCGTCGAATTGGATATTTACCTCAAATTTACCCGTGAAACGAAAGGACTTGCATTGGGCGACCCTATTTATACTCAAACGCTTTTACCGAACGAGTCGGTGAGTATTCAAAGCAGTGACCGCCGCACGCAATTCAGCTTCGATAGCGAATCACAATTGAGCTATAAAAGCGTACAAATGTCTGAATCACAATACTTTATGAGTGCTTTACGCCATTTTAGTGCCGATAGCAGTGCTGAACAAAGTGGTAGTGCCAGCAATACCAACGAAGGAAAATGGAATTTCCACGGCGATGCTCATGCGGGTTTGGATTTATTGGGTTTTGGCGGTGGAGCAAGCACAAATGCCAATTATAGCTATAATAATCACTCATTTGGGGAGTATTTAAACACTCAAAAATCACACGCTGAAACGGCTGAAAGCAATTCATTAGAGGCTACGCACAAGGCGTTATCGGTTTCGGTGGGTCAGGTGAGTACTCGCACGCACCAAGAAGGCACTACTTCGGAGCATTATGAAGCCACTTCACGCAAGTTTAAAAATGAAAATCGGTGCCATGCTTTGACATACTTGTTTTATCGCATCAATAAAATGCAGACTATTTCATTCGAGGTGAGTTCAATTGAAATCAGAGTGAAAGACCCGAATTCATTGACAGGATTTACGCATTTGAAACCCGTTAAAAGCTATATCAGCCTCATCCCTCAGTATTTGCCCGTTTCATCGTCAAAAACGTTGGAAGCCTTGAAAATTCAGCAAAGTTTTGCCGCTTTGGATGCGCGTCCTGCCACAGGCGTGACGGATAGAGACCCGCTTTTGGTCGGTCGCCCCCTTTTTGATGCTTTGTTGAGAAGAAAAGCGGTTGAAAAAGTGAAAAAAGAATTGATGGAAGAGGGTATTTTAAAAGAAGACGGCACTTTATCCCCTAAAATGGTGGAGCGTTTGAGCTTCAAAAAAGAATCGTGTATCCCAACTGCCGGCGTCATGGTAAAAGGCTATTTGGATACTTGCGATATGTGCGAACCAGAGCTCAAAGAGCGTTATCAATTAGAAAACGATAATTTGCGCTTGAAAAATGATTTATTGAAACGCCAAATTGAGCTCTTGGATAAATCACAAGAATACCGTTGCTGCCCGTGTGATGAAGTGACCCCCTCAGTATAGTAGGTAGTTTTTAGTGTATGGTGTTTAGATGTTAACCTAAGCACCATACACAACTCAAAAATATCCATTTTTTTACCTTTTAAAATAAAAACCAAATGGCTTATATATTTAAAGGGAACCTTAAAGGTTTCCTCTGCGACGAGTGTTTTGATAACATCTCGGATGTGAAAATACGCCTTTATCGCCCGCAATCGCTTGAAAATATCACTGTTCAAGCCGTTTTAGCGGAGAAAGACACATTCAAAAGAGTAACCGCTGAAGAAGTTGCAGCTAAAAAAAACAACCTTATTGCGGAGGCGATTACAGATAAAGAAGGCAATTTCACCTTTGAACTAAGTGAAAATAACTACAATGGTCAAGCATTTGACCTTGATTTTGAATGTGGAACACCACCCGCTAAAATCCCAATTCCTAAGAAAACACCCATCCAATTTCACATTACGACTATTCAACCCATCTGGCGGGGAACGGATAACGTGAAAACGTTTGCTTGGTCTTACAGCTTGCCTGCGCGGGTGTGGTGCTATATTTTATCGCTTTTCGATGTTTGGACTATCTGCGGTAGGGTAGTGGATTGTACAACGCAAAAACCTGTTCCGCAAGTAGAAGTGCATGCCTTTGATTCTGACCTTTTTGTGGACGACAAAATGGGCTCGGATATTACGGATGCTACGGGTCATTTCCGCATTCAATTCATGGGTGATGTGTTCCGTGCTACGATTATTCCGGGTTGGAATATTGAATTTCCTTCGGGTCCTGATGTGTATTTCCACATTACTGTTCCGGGTGTTACGCCGACAGTTTATTTATTAAAAGAGCCATCCAACGCGGCGAATACGATAGCAGGGCGTAAAAATATTGGCTCGTGCTTGTGCGTAGATTTATGCGTTAAATTGGATGATGTGCCCCAAACGAATGTGATGCCACCTTCTTTCAGAAAAGTGGGTAATTATTCGATTGCCACGGACTTTGATACTGAGGGGTTCACGAAAGTTGGAAAATATGCTTTCACGGAATCATTGAGCTTGGTGGGTGATTTGCCAAATGGTGGCAACTCCAATAAAGTGGAGTTCCGTTTTAGGGTCATTAATGTCAATACAAGCGCAGAAATTCCTTGGGTAACGCTCAAAAATGCGTTTCCTGCGTTTCAAATTGGCGATTTGAAAAAGTATAATACGGCTCTGCCTTTGGCTTATGCCACTTATCCTTATGAGCATATTCCTTTGAATATTAATCCTTCCACGGATTCAGATCCGAATGGTTGGATGGTGGCTCCACACCAAAATGATTTATCGGACGGTGGAGTGGGTTTATTTGTTCCGAACTCAATTTTATCCGTTTTGGATACCACAAAACTGGTGGAACACTTCTTTGATCTCACCACGCCAACGGTACACGTGGCGGGTAGTGCGATTTCAGTAGCCGATAAATTTGCGGGACCTGACCATGTTTTCAAAATCATCTTTGAAGCTCGTGAAGCAGGTACAAGCTCCGTGACAACGACCAACACGCTTTCTAAAATCGTGATTTGGAATGGTAAACCAGAGGCTGCTTTCCGCCAACGCCGCCATCCATCATGGGCAGGTGACCAGCCCGATTTAAGAGGCGTGTGTATGTTGGATATTCAAGAGTTGATAGGAGCGGGTAGTGGTTGTAATAAAATTATGACCAGTTTGAAAATACTCAGCTCGGTTTATCATCCTTATTTGGAGTCAGCGAGTATGAGTTTGACGGGTCCTTCGGGCACGACAACTATTCCGATGCCAGCCCCCTCAGTATCAGGTGAAATTGTGATGAGTCAAGTATATACTTTTGCGGTTTCAGACCCTGCTTGTGCTTATATTTTGGATTTGAGTTGCGGTTATCGTTTGACCAATGGCTCAGCAGCAGGTGGTGGTTCATATTTTAATACGGATA
>JANMYC010001135.1:0-4252 GCA_031381715.1 Saprospiraceae bacterium | reverse complement strand
GGCTGTGAAATACATTTTCAATTCTACATTTTCCATTTTCAATTATAGAATGAACTACCCTTTCGGGTAGGGTAGGCTAAAAATAAAAAAGATAACTTTGGTTCCAAGTAGGTCATTTAACTTAAAATACTTACGACTCTGTAAAGCTTTAAAAATCAATGGGAATGAACACAATCAAAGTTGCCATAGTTGAAGATAACCACTATTTACGTGAGGGTTTGATGCAGCTAATCAATGGCACGCAAGGGTATAAATGCGTTGGTGCTTTTGCCGATGCAACGGATATTTTACACAATATAAAACGGGTTGAGCCACACGTCGTTTTAATGGATATTGATTTGCCCAGTAAAATGGATGGTGTAGATGCTACTTTTCAAATAAAAGAAGCATTTCCAGCTATTTTTATCATTATTCAAACCGTTTTTGAGGATAAAACGAAGATTTTTCAAGCCATTAAAGCGGGTGCTTCGGGTTATTTATTGAAAAATACACCCCCTGCAAAGCTATTGGAAGCCATTCAAGATGTCGTTTCGGGCGGTTCACCCATGACGCCAAGTATTGCTTATAAGGCACTTGAAATGTTTCGCCAAGCCAATATCCCTACGCCTCAGGATAAAAAGACCCCCTCAGTATCACAACTCACCGAACGCCAAAATGAGATACTTGAGAGCATTGTGAAAGGAAAAAGCTATAAAATGATTGCCGAAGAGTTATTCATTTCGGTGGATACCGTCAAGTTTCATGTCAAAAATATTTATGAAATCCTGCAAGTTCACTCTCGTTTTGAATTAATAAATCAATTTAAAAAATAGTCCATTTCCCCAATTTATCCAAGAATCCACTCTTCTAAAACTACCCGAATGGGTAGGGCTTTGGGTAGTCCTACCCTGTAATTTTGTTTCATAACATCCTTGATTCATCACATTTGTTAACTCTCACTATTACTGAGGGGATAAGAAATGAAACAGAATTTACCTATTCGCTCTTTATGATTACTTCCCACATTTAAACACAAACCCCCTCTGTATTTCTTTAACAAACTCTTAACATTTGTTTCGCTCACTTTCAAATCACCTCCGCATTATAAGGGCAAATAACGAAATAAGAGGAAATATCTGAAAACCTCTTTAAAAAGAAGTAAGACGCAGAAGCTGAAAAGCGCACAGAGTAAGCACCTTGAATTTAAAATTTTATCTAATTATGAAAACTTTAAAATGTGTTCAAATGTCAACAGTTAAATCTTTTCTATTATTGATCTTAGGCTTTATTGCATCTATCAATTTCACTCACGCTGCTACGGTAGTAAAAGTTTACGTGACTACAGGTGGCGATGATTTGAGAGGCGGAGGGAATTTAGCCTATATCACCATTAACTACGCTGATGGTACTACATCGCCCGAATATAGTTTAGGTGGTGGTTTCGCTAATAATTCAACCAATACAAAAAACATAACCATAACCCCAGATATTACAGATTTGAATCAAATAACAAGTGTCATGATTCGCCACAATGGCTCACCTCGCGCCGGACAGCCTTTTGATACTTATGATAATTGGAATTTGCAAAGACTTCGTGTGAGCTTTAATATCGCTAATGTTGAGCAAAATTATATCAATGAAAGCGGTAATCCTTTAGTTCGTTTTACGGGTCAATTGCGCAATCGTGTTTTCAAACCAGCACCTCCAGCTGTTGATTATGGAGGCGCAACAAAAACTGTGAAAGTGTTTTTGACAACGGGTTCTGATGATTTGCGAGGCGGTGGTAATCGGGCTTTTATTACCGTGCATTACACAGATGGCACAACATCCCCAGAGTATTCTTTGGATGGTGGTTTTGGTCAAAATTCAGCCGTTACTAAATCTGTAACTATCAGTAAAGCAGTAAAAAGTGTGGATGAAATCCAAAAAGTCACCATTCGCCACGATGGTTCACCGCGTGCAGGACAGCCTTTTGATACTTATGACAACTGGGATTTGCAATTACTTCGCGTGGCATTGGTTATGCCCGATAAATCAGAAAAAAATGTAGTCAACGAAAGAGGCAACCCATTGGCTCGTTTTACGGGTGCTGAAAGAGTTCGTACTTACAACCGTCGTTAAATAATATTTTAAAACAATCAATAACATCCATTCCGCATCCAAGTGGGAGGTGGAATGGATGCTTATTCAATTATCCATCTTTTAAAATCAATAAAAATGAAAAAGATACTTTTAACGATAACTGCTCTTTTTATCTGTTTTTCATGCTCACTTTTGGCTCAAAAAACGGGTGAAAAAGCCAAAAATGCCACTCAAAAAGTAAGCGATAAAACGGCTAAAGTGGCTGCCGATGTTCAAGAAACAGCCAATAATGTGAATAATACGGTCAATAATGTTAAGACCATTTTAAGGGTTTTTGACCCGTTTTTGGTACAAATAAAAGGCTCGGCTAAAGCCAGTATTTTAGTCGGGGATAATACTAATAATGCCCAAAATGCGCCTAATACTGAGGGGTCTGTTCAGCCTACTATCGAGACGACGAGTCCGACTGCCGATGCCCAACCAACGGATAATTCAAACGCTCAAACGGTTGAAAACACCCCAAATGCCACCACTTATAACAGCGACGGAACGGCTAATTGGGGTTGCCAAGATCATCAAAAATATGGCAGTAATCTGGATGCACAACGAGGCCTAATCATGGATGAAGTGGATGTGGCAACTCAAACAGATAAAGTGGATGTGATTTTTGCAGTACAACGGACTCAAGCTGGTGGTTTGTATCATTTGGTGTCTCCGAATTATTCAAAGACTAATATGGGTGGATTACTTTTTATTGGTGAAAAATACAAATCGGGTCAGCAACCCACAAAGCAATGGACAGTTACGAATACCAGTCAAATTGCGCCTACAACTATCACCGGTGAACAATTCGAAAAAGTCAAAAGTAACGAACAACTTTCAGCGGTAGTGAATCAAACTGGTGGCTTTAAAGAGATTTTTAGTAGTCGTACAAAATTGGACGGGAAAGTATTCGCTGTTAGGACTCAAATAGACAATCGCACTTCTTTTGCCTTGATTTATGTGGTTGAACAAGTCGGCATTTCAGGCAGTAGTTGTTATTTGAAAGTGAAACTCAAAGTTAATGGTGTGGATACCAATGGCGATGGATTGCCTGATACGAATTGATGGAAAATATTTTAAATAATATTTAACCTCAACGCTCACTTTTCACTAACGCTTGCATTATAAAGACATAAAACAAGAGGAAATATCTGAAAGCCTCTTTAAAAAATGGTAAGACGCCCAAGCTGAAAAGCGCATAGAGTAAGCATTGAAAATCACAATATTTTTTATCATGAAACAGTTGAAATTAGTTTTTATAGCGTGGTTATTTATAAATATCACTTTTATTCCAACTTTGGGGGCTCAAAAAATAGATATCTCAACTACCAAAGTTACGCTTCCACCTAATGCAAAAATCAATAAATCAGCATTGATTATGTCGCCAAAAATTGCCGTAAGAAAGCCCATTTCTAAGAATACTAATAGCAGTGGTACTAATATTTCACGCACAAGAAATACAGGACGCACAAGTAAATCCAATCCGGTTTCAAATGAAGAAAATGGACAATATTGTACTTCACGGACGGTTAATTTAGTAGAGTCAAATTTTGAAAAAATTGTAACGGGGAATCAATCTGATAAAATTTATCCCGGGGCATTTTATACGCTTAATTCTATTCTTGATGGGTCTTATACGCCCGTGACGTCATTACAAAGACAACCCGTTACGATAGTTGCCAACTTGATAGGAGGCTCATCTGGACGTTTGCAAACGGAAATAGCAGAGCCGACAATGGGCAATATTACTGAGGGGATAACAGGATTGATACGCAATAATAGTGCGGTCATAAATGCCGCAAATTATACTTTTAGAGTAGAGGAAATATTCAGTGAAGAACAATTAAGAGTGATGGTGCAAGGGGATTACGCAGGATTTGGTACAGAAGTGAGTGCAGCTTTTAATTTTCAAACCCGTAATAAAAAACACGCTTATTTGGCTCGCTTAACCCAAGTGTTTTTTAATGTGAATGTTGATTATACTCGCCCATTGATTACTGGAGCAGCTTCTGAAAATGATATTTATGTTTCAAAAGTCAGTTATGGTCGTATTGGCTATTTAAAAATCGAATCAGATTCCGCTTATCAAGCTATTAGCGCGGCGTTAAATTTTGCTTACAGTGGCAACGGCTCAAGGGTAGGGGTTGAA
>JANMYC010001134.1:0-4585 GCA_031381715.1 Saprospiraceae bacterium | reverse complement strand
CTCTCGCTTACAAGTTTTAAATAAAAATAAAGGTATTCCTAAGCCTATTTTATTAAAAATAGCTCCCGATTTAACGAATTCTCAACTCGATGATATTTTAGAAATTGTAAAAAATACAGAATTAGCGGGTTTAGTTGCAACTAATACAACTATTTCAAGAACCGACCTTGAAACGCCCCCCCTCAGTATAGAAGCCATTGGAGCCGGCGGATTGAGTGGGAAACCACTTAAAAATCGCTCAACAGAGGTTATTCGTTATTTGCGAAAAGGCGGCGAAAAAAACATGGTTATTATGGGAGTGGGTGGTATCATAACGGCTGAGGATGCTCTTGAAAAAATAGAGGCTGGAGCGGATTTAATTCAAATATATACGGGTATGGTGTACGAAGGTCCAGAATTAATTAAAAAAATTAATACCGCTTTATTAGAAAAACGCTAATTTTACACCACATAAATCATTCATAATTCATCTTTATATTTCTGAAATAAAATGTCATTTGAAATAACAGGCAAACTGTACAAAAAATTTGCAACAGAATCGAAAAGCGAAAAATTCCAAACAAGAGAATTTGTAATTGAAATTGCCGATGGCAACTATCCTCAATTAGTTAAATTTCAATTATTACAAGAGCGTTGTCAGATATTGGATAACTACAATGAAGGCGAAGAGATAAAAGTACATTTTGACCTACGTGGTCGCGAATGGCAAGGTAAATTTTTTACAACCCTGAATTCTTGGCGTCTTGAAAAACCGGGTACTGATTCAGGCTCGACTCAGCCTGTTCAAAAAGTAGCCAAGCAATCAGCAGCAGTAACTTCAGACGATGCATTCCCTACTCTTTCTGATGAGCCATTCAAATCTGCCGCAGATGATGATTTACCGTTTTAAAAACGGTTTTCAATCAAAGTCAATAATATTGGTTAGAGAAGAAATTTTCTACTAATTTTAAACGTTCATACACCTTGATACTGAGGGGTATGAACGTTTCTTTTTAAAACTCTCTCGTTTAAATCAAAACTTAGAAAAAGTAAAAAATAATGAAAAAAGTATTGTTTCTGCTTATTTTGTTGTCTTCTATTCAACTTGAGGCTCAGAGGTTGACTGAAATTTCGGCTAAATTTAATGATGCATTCGTTGAGTGGGAATTGTACACTGATGATAACGATAACGCAGGCACGCTCAACATGATTTGGCAGAATCCTGATGATTGGAGCCAATGGAATTACAGGATTGGCGAAAAAACGGGAACTATCAAAACCAAATGGAATAAAGACTTTTCCCAATGGGAGTTAAGAGGAGAAAATAAAATTATCACAGCCCAAATGATTTGGAATGGTGACCCACGTCAATGGCGTATAACTGATAACACGATGACTCTTGAGCTTAAAACAAAATGGGGAAATCAATTGACTGAATGGGTAGTGGATGATAACAAAAAAGGTCAATTTTATATGTATATGGATGTTCAGAATGACCCCAGAGATTGGCAAATAGAAGACGAATTAGACGAAACGGTAAGTTTCCCCATGAAAATAGCTTTAGTCTTCTTAACAATGTTTAATAGTGTACCCAAGAAGTAACCAAGGGGTAATATTTCATTTAAAAAACAAAAAAAGCTAAGTGTTGGAATACTTAGCTTTTTTGCATATGTTCGAAAACGTAAATTTTAGGATATAACTTATTGTTCTGACTCACCGCCAAGAAAGCCTTCAACTGCTATCATAGCGTTGGCTAACCTTGGGTAGTCAATGGTATAGTGGATGAATTTTCCTTCGCGATGAGTATGAACCAAACCTGAAGCACGCAAAATTTTTAGATGCTGACTAGTGATAGACTGTTCCAGCTTGAGCGTGTTATAGATTTTATTCACATTAATCGTCTTATTCTTGTCAATAAATTCAAGAATTTTCATCCGAAGGGGGTGTGCCAAAGCACGCAAAATGTCAGACGATACCTGCAGTCTTTCATTGTTAATTTGGACTCTTGCTTTTCTCATAGAGCTTGTTTTTGTGGCGGAAAAGATTGATTAATATTTCATTAGCGAAAGCAAATATGCAAATTTTATTTATTCTTTCCAAATATCTTTATTCAAAATACCAAAAAAATGGTACATATATATAAATAAAAAGCTGTCATGAAGTACATGACAGCTTTTTTGCTTGTAAAAACAAATGAAGACCAAATATTTTAGTTACCGTTATATTCAGTTAATTCCTCTACAAGGCGGCTAATGTGGTTAATCCGATCTTTGTCAACTCTATAGTAAATGAACTTACCTTGGCGGTCAGTAGCTACAACTCCAGCGCGGCGTAAGATAGCTAAATGCTGAGATGCTACAGATTGCTCAAGGCGTAATTTGATGTACAAATCTGTAACAGTCATTTTCTCATTTTCTTCAAGTAAGTCAATAATTTGCTGACGCAATTTGTGATTAACAGCACGTAAAACCAACACCGCTTTACGCAATTCTGCGTAATCTAATTCAATGTCTTTTTTACCTTTTTTTAGGACTACAGTTTCATTTTTTTGCTTTCTCATATTTATGCTCTTTTAAAATAAAAAAATTTGGTGTGTAATAAATAAATCTATATACTTAAAAAAATTATAAGTGTAGTTTTTTTAATAAGTATAATCCCTAATATTAAATAACCATGCCAAAATGTTAATATGATTCATAATTTCCAAGGATAAAGTGCTGAAAATCGGTTAAATATAAAAACAAATATTCAATATAGAAAATGTTTCAAATAAAAATAGTCTGTAATACCTTTAAAATGTATTGTTTTTTAATAATAACATTAAAATTCTATGTATTTATCACATTTTTAGGAGTTGTAATATTTGGAGACTTCAAATATTCAGGTGTGTGGTAGGCAATATCAACAAATTCTTTTATTTCAAATTTTGTCGTACTTAATTTTATCATATTTTTAGAAGAGCAATTTTCGCCTACAAATACAGACCCTTCAAGGGGTAAAACTGAAGAACACTTAGATGACCCATTACCGCTAAAAATCAACCTTTTACCCGCGTCATAGTACCGCTTGAACGATTGTTCGTCAACTACTAAAGGTGACATAGGTTCAATAATTTTCACCACACCACCATCTATTTCAAACAAACTATGATAGACCTCCATGCGCCTTGCATCTATCATTGGGCAATAAATAGCAGCTTCATCTTTTACTAATTCATAAGCTGACATAGCAATTGTTGTCAGGGTATCCACTGCCACAAGAGGTATACCTAAACCATAGCAGATGCCTTTAGCTGTAGAAATTCCGACCCTTAAGGAGGTATAAGATCCGGGTCCATTGCTGATTGCTACCGCACTTAAAGCCGTTATTTTGATGTTTAAATCAGCTAAACATTGCTCTATAAATACCGTCATTTGAGACGCATGACTATTGGTAGAAGCCTCCCGAATGGATAGTATTTCACCGTCTTTACTGATGCACACCGAACAGATATTAGTTGATGATTCTATGTTTAATATATATGCCATATCCCCTCAGTATTGATGTATTTTATAAAATAAAAAAGCGACTCAAAGTTAGGCGTAAAACAGAAAACAATGTATCCAAGTTGGATATTATATTTTCTTTAATCAATATAAATTTCTTGAGAAATAATCCCGAGTGCTCGGGATTTAAAAGAAATTTAGAGCAGAGTAAAGGAAGTAGAATAGCTAAATTGGGTAGATTATTTTTTGTTTTACGCCTAAACCTTGGTCGCTTTGTTTTACTTATATTCTAAAAAAGAAATTTATTTTTTCAATAACGCTTTGTATCGAGAAGGGTCGTCTAAGACTTTTATTGCTTCCTGTATTTCAAGGTCATTGCGCAAGCCTATCTTAATTTTCCCTTTTTCAAAATAATAGCGTGCTATAATGGCTCTTTCTATTTCATCAACAATCTCGTCTTTATGCTTTAAAAGGTCATTCTTTTTATCAGACTTGATTTTAGTTTCAATAGCTTTTAGTTCACCCTCGATGGTAGCTGAATATTTGTCTTTAATGGCTTCTTCTTTTAGTTTCTTCAATAGTTTCTCACTCTCTGAATCATATTGAAAATTCTTTTTATTGAGATACTCTACGAAATCATCGAACTGTGTGAAACGGAATTTTTCAGGCTCTTCAATTTTTTCATTTTTTAGAGCATACATCGTGACGTAATCAAAGAGTAAAAACTTCTCTTTAAGGGTTTTCATTAAACCAAAATCATTCGATTTATTCAGTAAAACATCGGGTTTGATACCACCACCATCCAATACAGTCCTACCGGCTCTGGTTTTGAAAACAGCGCATAGCGAATCAGGCACTTCTACGGGCTTACCTTTATCATAACTCACAGCTTGAATACAACGACCACTTGGTACATAATACTTAGCTGTAGTGAGTTTTAGTTTAGAATTATAGCCAATGTCGCGCATATTCTGCACGAGTCCTTTTCCATAGCTCCGTTGACCCATTACCACAGCTCTATCATAATCCTGTAACGTACCAGAAACAATTTCAGAAGCCGAAGCTGTGCCTTTATCAACTAAAACAATAACTGGCATTTGCTCATCTACTGAGGGGTTGAG
>JANMYC010001130.1:0-2638 GCA_031381715.1 Saprospiraceae bacterium | reverse complement strand
CTATCCGCCTCTGTTTGCTTGAAATAAATGTCAAAATCGCTGATTATACTGAGGGGGTAGCAATAAAACACTGATTGAAATCAAAACCCGAATCCCCAATATCGTCCTCGATATTCGATACGCTACCGAGAATAATTTCCTAAAAAAGGTGTTTTACAAGGAGGCAAAAGCATTCGCACGCCTACCCGTTGTGAAAGCTTTAGAAAATGTGCAAGCGGAACTCAATGAACAAGGGATTGGCGTTAAAATTTATGACGGTTATCGCCCTTATGCCATCACCGTTCAATTTTATGAAAGTTTTCCTGACTCTACATACGTCGCTTCGCCGTGGACGGGCTCAAAGCACAATCGCGGCTGTGCTTTGGACATGACTTTAGTGGATTTAAAAACGGGCAATGAATTAGCCATGCCTACCCCTTTCGATACTCCCGCCGAAGAATCGTGGGCAGATGCACCAGTAAAAGATGAAATTGCTTTAAAAAATCGTGAATTAATGAAGTCCGTGATGGCTAAAAACGGTTTCACAGTAGAGCCTTCCGAGTGGTGGCACTATAATTTTAATGGTTGGAAAGAATACCCTTTGATGGATATGCCTTTTGATGTTTTAGGTAAAACGCTTGCAAAATAGGTGAAATCGGCTCAAATACTGAGGGGTAGTTTATCCTAAAGTAGTTACACATTTACTAAAACCCTCTTATGATAAAACAAAAATCGTTTTTGACCCGCACAATTTGGGTGCTCTCGCTGGTGAGCCTTTTTACGGATGTGGCGGGTGAAATGCTCTATCCTGTGATGCCTTTGTATTTAAAAACCATCGGATTTTCAGTGATTTTTATCGGCATTTTAGAAGGATTGGCTGAGGCAACGGCGGGGTTGAGCAAAGGATATTTCGGTAATTGGAGCGATAATATAGGTCGTCGTTTGCCATTTGTGCAGATTGGCTATGGCTTGAGTACCCTTGCTAAGCCCTTGATGGCTCTGTTTGCGGTGCCTATTTGGGTTTTCATGATTCGTACGCTCGACCGCTTAGGCAAGGGCATTCGCACGGGTGCAAGGGACGCTCTTTTATCTGATGAAACTACGCCTGAGTTCAAAGGACGTGTATTTGGATTTCATCGAAGTTTGGATACTTTAGGGGCTGTTTTAGGGCCTTTATTGGCTTTAATTTACCTCTATTATTATCCCAATGAGTATAAATCGCTCTTTATTTGGGCATTCATACCGGGAGCGATTGCCATATTTTTAACACTTTTAATCAAAGAAAAAAGAAAAGAAAGTCAGAATAAAAAGGCTCCTGCCTTACTCGATTTCGTTAAATATTGGAAAAATAGTCCCGCCAAATACCGTCAGCTGACTGGTGCTTTGCTGTTTTTTACCCTTTTTAATAGTTCCGATATTTTCCTGATTTTAAAAATAAAAGAATCAGGAATGTCGGATACAACCGCTATTGGTGTTTATATTTTTTACAATCTTATTTATGCATTAGCCTCCTACCCATTAGGCGCAAAAGCTGATAAATGGGGTATGAAAAGCGTTTTTGTCATGGGTTTGTTCCTGTTTTCATGCGTTTATTTAGGAATGGCTTTCGCGGCGAGTACCCCTATTTTCCTCTTTTTATTTCTTTTATATGGCATTTATGCCGCGGCTACTGAGGGGGTTGCCAAAGCATGGATTAGCAATATTTGCGATAAAAAAGATACGGCTACAGCGATTGGTACATACACGGCATTTCAAAGCGTTTTAACGTTAGTAGCCAGCAGTATGACGGGCATAATTTGGGCAACATTAGGAGCCTCTACAGCGTTTTTAATTACCGCAAACATGACTTTTTTAGTCATGTTATACCTATTATTTGTGTTTAAAGAATAAAATTTACTATGAAAACAAGGAACTATTTGCCCATTTTGGCTTTGATTTTAACGCTATTCACGGCTTGCACGGAAGCCCCAAAGCAGTCCAATTCAACTGAAAATACGCCCTATACTGAGGGGGGGTACACTGACACAATCAATAATACAATCCCCACACCCCAAACAGCCACGCCTAAAACGGATGCTCCTGTAAAATCCCTCACCGTCGTACCCAAGCAGCAAGTGGGTTTGATTACGGCAGATATGACGGAAGCGGATATCAAAGAAGCTTACGGTGAAAAAAACGTGGTGCGCGTGGATAGAGGCGATGTTAAAACCTCCATTTTCCCTAATTCCAATAAAGAATTGGAAATTACGTGGAAAAAAGGACAGAATTTTAAAAAACTTGAAACCGCCATTATTAGAAAAGGCGATTGGAAAACGGCGGAAGGCATCGGTATCGGCACCACAGTAGAAGAGCTCAACTCCATCAACGGAAAACCCGTGGAACTTTTTCAAAGAGAAGAAAATTATGCGATGGTGCGTTGGAAAAACGGTAAAATCAATTCGAAATTAAAAGCGATTGTGGATACAGATACGCGCAAAGTGATTGAAATGCAGATTGATTTTTGAAGTTTTTAACGGTTTTAAACATAAAAAAGCTGTTTAAGCATTGAATAAAATTTTGGAAGTTCAGGATAATTGGGGTCTAAAAAATCTTCAATATCCAAACCGTTATTATTAACTTCATTTATGATGTTTAAATATTGTTGTTCACGCATTGAATC
>JANMYC010001074.1:0-3808 GCA_031381715.1 Saprospiraceae bacterium | reverse complement strand
GCTCAATATTATATTCGATTGTGAAAAAATGTGCGGTGTCGTTCTCTTTCATTTGTCTAAGAAGGCTCATTTCAAAATAATTATCTTTACTACATCTCTATGTATCAAGTACAAAAATAGAACATTATATACTGAATTTTTACTTTTCATCATTTAATGATATTTAAAACACATGAACCTATAGCACTCTTAATTTTTACACGATCTATCTACACTTTACAAAATTATCTCTTTCCCTCCAATTAAACACTTTTTTCCTCAAAATACTGAGGGGGTGTTGCTTTAAGAACACCGATTATTGATTGAGGATTGGAGAAATTATAGGTACTTTATAAATCCTCAATCAATAATCGTTATTCGTAAATCAATTTCTATCTTTGCAACTTATTTCAAAGTTCACTGTTTCAAAGGTCATTAAAAACAAGAAAACATCATTAAATAATATAGTTTTTTATAAATATGAATAATACGTTTCATAAGCTTTTAGTTTCAAAAATAACTCCTGAAACAGTGGATTCTGTATCCGTCAGTTTTGCTGTTCCCGAGGATTTAAAAGAGGTTTTTCAATATTCAGCGGGTCAATATTTGACTTTAAAGGTGGCGGTTAAAGGCGAGGAAAAGCGCCGCGCATACTCCCTCAGTAGCAGCCCCATCCAAAATGAATGGACGGTTTCAGTGAAAAAAGTGCCTAAAGGGGCTGTTTCTAACTACCTCTGTAGCGATGTAAAAGTGGGCGATACCTTAGAAGTTATGCCTCCTCAAGGGCGTTTTGTGGCTTCTGTCAACCCTGAACAGCATAAAACATACTATCTTTTTGGAGCTGGTTCGGGCGTTACGCCTTTGATGAGTATGGTGCGGACTATCTTGGAACAAGAGCCCGCTTCCACAGTTTTTATGCTTTATGGCAATAGAAGCGAAGATTCTATTATGTTTAAAAATGAATTGGATTCTCTCCAAAAACGCTACGAAGGGCAGCTGTTTGTGGAGCATATTTTGAGCCAACCGAAGCGTGAAAAATCAGGTGGTTTGGGTGGCTTGTTTTCAAAAGGAAAAGTATCATGGCTCGGCAAAGTGGGACGCATTGATAAAAGTGTGGTTGAGCGTTTTTTGGAAGACCACGCCAAGCGCACCAAAGACACTGCCTATTTTATATGTGGACCCGGAGGAATGATTGAAGCCGTGAATAATACACTTCATGCTTTGAATATCGATAAAAAACAAATCCATATTGAGCATTTCACCAATGATACGCCGGCAGAAGCCAAAGCAGCTGGTGCGGTAGCTTCCGGGGCAAAATTAACGGTGCACTTAAGCGGTCAAGTGATTGAGACTGAAATGAAACCCAATCAGACCATTTTGGATGCTTTAATTGCTTTGAAAAAAGACCCACCTTACTCTTGTACATCGGGTGCTTGCTCTACGTGCATGGCTAAGGTGATGAAAGGCTCAGTAAAAATGGATGCTTGTTATGCTTTAGATGATGATGAAGTCGCTGCTGGTTATATACTCACTTGTCAAGCACGCCCAACGGCTGCGGAAGTTGAAATTAGTTATAATATGTAAGATCTGCTTTTAGTACCACATTTTGCATTTTAAAAGAGTCATTCCAAATTATTGGGATGGCTCTTTTGGTTTTAACAACAAAAAAGCCACTTAACCTTTCGGCAAGTGGCAGCTAATATGGTAACTAAACTTTATATAAAGTAAAAAGTTTACGAATTTAAAAGTAACTATTAACAACAATTCTACTCGAAAGGTTTGCTGAATTATATATTTCATTCAATACATTATCCCAAATGAATATTATTATATATGTCTGTGTTTCATGATAAATTTTCAATTTAAGCCCGAAACGGAATAATATCTTGTAAAATCAAGGGTTCAAAGTGTCTTGTTTTACAAATTATCTATTTTTAAATTTTTCTTTTCAAATAAATTTAAGATATTGCAGCAGTAAGTAGCTTGGCTAAAAGCCGTGATTATTTTTATACGCCTGCTTACTAAGTTTATGTGTGCTAACCAAATTTGAATTTTTAAAATAAAATATCTACTCAATATGACTACTTCTGATTTCAGACCTTGGCTTAAAAAATATCCAGCCAATATGCCTGCAAATATCAATCCTGAAACATACAAGAATCTACTTGAAATTTTAGAGGAAACTTTTAAAAAATATAGGTATAAAACGGCATTTACTTGCTTCGGAAAGGATATGACTTTCGATGAAGTAGATAGGTACAGCCGACAATTTGCTGCCTACATGCACTCCAGAGGCTTAGAACCCGGTGATAAATTGGCGATAATGATGCCCAATATTTTACAATATCCAATTGTATTATTTGGCGCACTTCGGGCAGGCTTGGTCATTGTGAACACCAATCCGCTTTATACGCCGCGTGAAATGAAGCACCAATTCAATGATAGTGGGGCAAAAGCCATCGTTATTATTGAAAACTTTGCTTACCATTTAGAGTCCATTTTGGATGAAGTTCCTATTAAAACCATCATCGTAGCCAGTATGGGTGAAATGGTTGGCGGGCTAAAAGGTCCACTCATTAATTTTATGGTACGTCGTGTTAAAAAGATGGTACCTAAGTTCAATTTACCGAATACTGTCACCGTAAAACACGCAATTACTGAGGGGGCAAAGTTTTCGATAAAATCTTTTGAATCTAAATCAGAAGACGTCATTGCTCTACAATATACTGGTGGTACTACAGGCGTATCGAAAGGTGCTATGCTCACCAACCGCAACCTTGTAGCAAATATGCTTCAAATGCGCACGACGTGTGGTCTTGTCTTGAAAGATGATGGTTCAGAAGTCGCATTTTGTCCACTGCCTTTGTACCATATTTTTGCTTTTACCGTCAATTGTATGGGGCTTTTCAGCATGGGCGCACAGAATATTTTAGTACCCAATCCACGCGATTTACCTTCCGTTATCAAGGATTTAAAAACATATAGACCAACAGTTTTCATTGGTATCAATACCCTATTCAATGCTTTATTGAATCACCCAGATTTTGCGGCACTCGACCACAGCCGAATGGTTTTCGCCTTAGGTGGTGGTATGGCTGTCAATAAAATCGTTTCCGAAAAGTGGAAGCAAGTGACTAATGCACCGCTGGTGGAAGGCTATGGCATGACAGAAACCTCCCCGTGTGCCAGTACGAATCCCGCTGATGGTTCAGGCAAATTAGGCTCAATTGGTATGCCTTTGCCTTCGACTGAAATGCGCATTATAGATGAAGCTGGCAATATTTTGGGGATTGATGAAGTGGGTGAAATTCAAATTAAAGGTCCACAAGTCATGAAAGGATACCTCAATCGCCCCGATGCCACTGCAGAAGTATTAAAAGATGGCTGGATGAGCACTGGCGATATTGGCTTGATGGATGAAGATGGCTATTTTAAAATAGTAGATAGGAAAAAAGATATGATTTTGGTATCTGGTTTCAATGTGTATCCCAACGAAATTGAAGATGTATTGTCCATGCATCCTAAAATTTTGGAGTCAGCCGCAGTGGGTGTAAAAGATGCCAAATCAGGCGAATTAGTAAAAGTTTTTATCGTTAAAAAAGACCCATCACTCACTGAGGCAGAAGTCGTAGAACATTGTAAAACCAATCTGACGCCTTATAAAATACCTAAATTCGTGGTTTTCAAAGATGAATTACCTAAAACCAACGTCGGTAAAATGTTGAGACGCGAATTAAGAGAGTAAGTTAGTTGTTGGTGCTTGGTTGTTAGTGCTTAGTGCTTGGTAATTCGTCAACACGTGATAACCAAGCACTAAGCACTGACAACC
>JANMYC010001066.1:0-3067 GCA_031381715.1 Saprospiraceae bacterium | reverse complement strand
TGGCAATAATAGGAAAAATAAATTAATCCCAATAAAATTTGCCTTATGAAAACTGCCTTTATTAAAATAACAGTATTATTTCACTCTGTCCATATATTCGCGTGTCTCAGAGTTAATACGGATTTTATCTCCAATATTCACAAAGAGAGGCACTTTTACGTTTGCATTGGTCTCTAAAGTAGCGGCTTTAAGGGAGTTAGTTGCCGTATCGCCTTTTATACCCGGTTCTGTATAAGTCACTTCAAGCGTGATAGCTGGTGGTAACTCCGCCATAAGCGGTTTATCATCGCGCGCATCGAATATAATATCTACCATCATGCCTTCAAGCATCAAATCAGCATTTTCAATCATGCCTTCTGGGATAGCCAATTGGTCATACGTTTCGGTATTCATGAAATTAAGCCCCATGTCATCGGTATAAAGATACTGCGAAGGGCGGCGTTCTACACGGACAAGTGTGATATTATGTCCACTCGGGAAGTTATTTTCTAAAACATTGCCTCTTGTAACACTTTTCATTTTTACATAGACAAAAGCTGCACCTTTGCCCGGTTTGACGTGTTGGAAGTCAACGACTTTGAAAATATCGTTGTTGTATTCGAAGCAAATTCCTTTTTTGATGTCAGACGTTGAAGCCATTATTTCCTTATTATTATAATTTAAAAAATCTCAAAAAACATCCTCACTACTGAGGGGGTAACGAAAAAAGGGCAATCGTTGATTACTGCCCTTTTTCAAAAGCCGCGCAAAGATAAGGCTTTTTATTAAAAAAATATGTATTTACCTAAATTTATACCCCAAACTCTAATCCATCGTATGCCCATTTTACTAAAATAGCTCCCCAAGTGAAGCCACCACCGAAAGCTGTCAATATTAGGTTATCACCCTTTTTGAGCTGAGGTTCATAATCCCAAAGGCATAAGGGCAATGTACCAGCGGTAGTATTGCCGTATTTTTGAATATTCACCATGACTTTTTCAGTAGGAACACCTATGCCGTCACCTACAGCTTGAATAATACGCTTATTCGCTTGATGTGGTACGAGCCAATCAATATCGTCAATAGTCATGTGATTGCGTTGTAGAACCTCCGTTATTGTGGATGTCATACCCTTTACAGCCGCTTTAAAAACGGGTTGACCATTTTGATAAACGTAATGCAAGCGATTATCGATGGTTTCGTGCGTAGGGCGCATCAATGAGCCACCCGCCTTCATGTGTAAAAACTGACGACCCGAACCATCACCCTTCAGTACACCATCCATTACACCTAAGCCTTCTGATGTGGGTTCTAATAAAACAGCGCCACCACCATCACCGAATATAACACAAGTAGTACGGTCAGTGTAATCAATTATACTCGACATCATATCTACACCCACTACCACTACTTTTTTGTACGCACCGGACTCAATAAACTTAGCTCCGGTCATGAGGGCATACAAAAAACCAGAGCATGCGGCATTCAGATCAAAGGCAAATGCGTTGTGAATCCCTGATTTATCGCAAATCGTATTAGCCGTGTCAGGGAAAGCCATGTCAGGCGTCACCGTGGCGCAGATAAGCAACTCAATTTCTTCGGGCTTGGTATCGGTTTTTTGCAATAAACCTCTCACCGCTTCTACTGCCATATCGGAGGTAGCCCAACCTGGCGTTTTTAATATATGACGTTGTTTGATACCCGTGCGGCTTGTAATCCACTCATCGTTGGTATCAACAATGGTTGCCAATTCATCATTAGTTAAAATATAATCAGGCACATATCCATGAACGCCTGTAATTGCTGCGAGTTTTTTTGACATACTTTTTCTTGTGTACGGTACTTTTATTTAAAAAAGCACAGATTTGGTTCAATCATATTTGAAAAGCAAGGACAAAGTTAAAACGCTTTTATAAGATTCTTATCTTTTATAATCTTAAGTTTTACGATGCCCAAATATGCAAAATACTGAGGGGGTACTCAGCAAAATATGTGTGTAGTTGAAAGTTAAATGTTAAATATTTTAAATTTTTATTTTAATCTAATCTCTAAATCATTGATTTTCAGACTGTTGGAGTAAATGTAATATGCTTTAAAATCAAATGTGGTATCTTTTTTGAAACGCTCTACTAAATGCGCGTTACTTTTTAGTGAAATAAAAAATCAGCAACATACTACTAACCGATTAAAATATGAGAAAGCTACAATTAATTTTTCTTCTAAACTTTTTTACCTTCACTTATTCTTTCGCTGATGTGGTATTTATTGAAGGCGACCTTAAAGTCGCTAAGCAAAGAGCTGCTCGTGAAGGCAAGTTAATTTTCTTGGATTTTTGGGCAAGCTATTGTACGCCCTGCCGCATGATGGAGGAATATACCTTTACTGACCCCTCAGTATCAGACTACGTGAGAGAGCATTATATCCCCGTAAAAGTAGATATTCAGAGTTTTGATGGTTATGATTTAAAAAATCAGTATAATATCTCTCTTTTACCGACGATTATCGTCTTGAATTCAAAAGGCGTGCAAGTGGGTAGGCACGAGGAGACATTTTCGGCTTCACGTTTTGTTTCAGTTTTACAAACCTATAATCAACCTAAAAATAGGTTAAAATTGACCTCAAATACTGAGGGGGGGTATAATAAAACAACGGGATACAGTAATGTTTCAACTTCGGCACGTGCTACAAATCCAAAAGTAGAAACTATTAAAACAGTAGCTAAGGAAACACGCCCAACTTCAAATGCCCCATTGAAAGATGCTCGTCCAATGGCTGCTCCTACTAATACATTTACGGTGCAGATAGGGGCATATTCATCTGAAAGTGAATTGAAAGCGGCCGTGGGGAAAGTAAAAGAAAGGTTTTCGGGCGAGCAGCGCATGTTTGTTTCCAAAAGAAAAGAAAATAATAAATTGATGTATCGGGTATTGGTTGGGCACTTTTCCACTCGACAGCAAGCCGCTTCATTTTTACAATCCAGCAAAGTAAAAGGTTTTGTGAGGACATTGGATTCCTTTCAGTAAGTGAAATACTGAGGGGGTTATGTTTTTTATAAATTCTCAATATTCTTAAAAATGCCTTGTGAATG
>JANMYC010001062.1:0-2164 GCA_031381715.1 Saprospiraceae bacterium | reverse complement strand
CCCGACTTTTAAGCCCAATTTTTTCAAATTCGTTTTATTCATACTCATCACCCAACCTTTGCCGTGCGGCATAATAGCCCCGTGCAAAGTCATCGAATCGTTGAGCACATATACGACCCGCCGTGAGCCATTTTCTGTTTTAAACATATCAGCATAAATGGGCGGTACTGCAAAGCAATGTCCCCAAGTTTCGTCCCCAATTACCGAAGAAAAATAAACGGTATTTTCTGTTTCCATTGAAATTCAATTAAGTAGAACTACAAAAGTATTGAGATTTTCAAACACTTCTAAATTTTGAAGGGCTGCTTTGTGTATGTTTTTTAAAAAAATTATTAAAATGGGTGACTTCTGAAAAACCCAATGCGTAGGCAATTTCAGCCACATTCCAATTGCTGTGTTTCAACATGATTTTGGATTCCTGCAATATGCGCTCGGCTATAATTTGCGTGGTGGTTTTTTCAGTCGTTTCTTTAACAGCTCTATTGAGGTGATTAACGTGTACGTTGAGTTGATTCGCAAAATCCGATGCCGAACGCAAAGATACTGAGGGGTGGTTCTCATCAATCGGAAATTGCCGTTCTAAGAGTTCTAAAAACAGCGTTGAAATCCGTTGTGAAGCGTTGATTTGTTGTTTATCAAATTGCGTGGAAGGTTGCATTTTCATTGCAAAATGGAGGAGTTCGAATACCAAGTTGCGCAAGACATCGTACTTGTGCTGATAATCCGAATTGATTTCAGTAAACATTTTTTGATAAATGGGACGAACCAGTTCTGCTTGTTCATCCGTCAATTCAAAGACATGATTACCCATAGATTGAAATACAGAATATTGGGTTAAATCACCGAATTGATGAAAAAAATGCTGATTGAAAATACAATAAAATCCTTCTTGAATGCGCTCTAAATGCTCACATTTATAAGGAATCTGCGGATTTGAGAAGAAAATTGCTTGTTTTTTAATAGAAACCACCTTGTCGGCATAACTCATATCTATATTGCCAACCACGAACATAATTTTATAAAAATCCCTTCTTTTATAGGGCAAAGGCTTCACTTTGCCAATGTCAATCGGCTCATGTTTAAACACATTGAAATGTCCGATTTCATTTTTCAGGTTGTAGGGTATCCAATCGAATTTGCGTTGATAGAACGCTTCTAATGATTCTATTTTTTCCATGATTTAAAATCTGCAATTTAATCCAAAACTCCAGACAAATGTATCTCCTGCAATAGTGGATTTGATTTTATACGTAAAAACGGTAGAAATATAAAGCGGAAAATTATTCTTATTGATGCTCAACATGTGGCTGTAATAGGTGCCTTCATTATCATCGAGCGTTAGATGGAAAAGCTGGGGAAAAAATCCCAAATAAAATTTACGCGACAAATCAATATGCGGAAAGCGTGGTTGCAGGGATACATAGGTGCTTTTTTGTACCCCATACGGATCTAAACCTTTTGAAGCCAACATGTGTAAACCCACTGAAAATTTCGGCGAATAATGCCATACAGGTACTATCTCACCTGCAAGGAAACGTGAAGCAATCCAACGATTGGTCACTTGTCCATTGACACTTACGGGGCTCTCTCTTATGATATATGAGGGATGCGCGCCAATATGCCAACTAAAATGCTCCGTTTTTTGAGGGCGATACCTTAGCCAAAAAATGTACGACCAAGGGTCGCCATTAAGTCGCCAACGCAATTCGGGTTCAAAAAAAATATGTTTTTTACCTACCGCTACATTTATGATGGTAGCCGGTTTTCCCAATGACAAATTCGGAAAAAGAGATATACCATTGTTGGTAATTTGAATATTCGTGGTTGCTTTGAGCGGTTCTTTTTGTTTGAGGGAGTCTTTTTGTGCGAATGCAATACTTATAATGAAAGTGAAAGCAAGGAAAAATATTTTTCGTTTTGTAAAAAAGTACATTTTATAAGATTTTACTTCTTAAAAATTTTAAAATTTCAAGTTGCAAAATTCAATATAAAATCGCAAAATTTATTATTATTTTCAAAGCAATGCTTACGATTTTCAAATAATTTACAACTGCCTTTTAAATTATTCGATGAATAAGACGAGATAAAAGAAGACTTTATAAAACAAGATAAACCACTATAATCACCTTTTCATCTTCTCAATTGCCTTGATTTTCGACTTTTT
>JANMYC010001058.1:0-1997 GCA_031381715.1 Saprospiraceae bacterium | reverse complement strand
AAATGACCTTAAATGGCCCGCTTGGGAGCAACGTTGGTTCAGCAGCAATGCCGATATTGCTTCAGATATTGCTTTTTTAAAAAGTAAAAATATCAGTGTACGGGGGCATAATCTCGTTTGGCCCGGTTGGGATTATTCGCCAAAAGACATTACTGCTGCGCAATCGCCTGATTTCATTAAAAAACGCATCAGAGACCATATAAACGCCATTTCAAATTACCCAGGCGTCGGAAAAGAGTGTATAGATTGGGACGTTCTCAACGAAATAACCACCAATAACGACTATGCCAACCGCTTTGTAGGCTCGCCGGGCTACGCAACGGGGCGTGAATTGTACGCCGAAATTTTCAAACAGGCGGATAGCTTAATGCCTAATTCAAAAATGTACATCAATGATTATATCGCCATGGAACAGGGAGATTCGCCCTCCAACGGCATTGCCCTTTGGAAGCAGCGCATTGATGAAATGATAGCTAAAGGCGCGCCCGTAGAAGGCATTGGTTTTCAAGGGCATTTTTCATCCTCGCCAACGGGGATTCCACGCGTGAAAGAGATTTTAGATGAATTTTGGAATAAATATAAGTTAGAAGCCAAAGTGACCGAATATGACATCAGCAATCTAGTTAATCCTGACGTGCAAGCGCAATATATGCGGGATATTCTCACCATTTGTTACGCCCACCCAAGCATGAAAGGCTTTTTGATGTGGGGATTTTGGGATGGCGCACATTGGCTATCTAATGCGCCGATTTACAATATTGATTGGACACTCAAACCGAGTGGTACGGCATTCATCGACCAAGTTTTTAATAAATGGTGGAAAGATGAAAAAGTGAATACTTCAAGCACAGGCGAGGCAACTGTCCGCAGTTTTAAGGGCAAATATAAAATTACCGTGAAATTGCCCGATGGTAAAATAGGCACTCAAATAGTAGATTTGGCAAAAGATACGTCGGTGACTATCAATACTTTTAGCACGGGTATTTATGAGCTTGCTTCTGATTTCAATTTACACATTTCGCCGAATCCAGCTTCATCTCCGGTAAAAATTACGTGGAATAATACCCGCATTAATGAAATAGCTCAAATCCAGATTTGTAATAGCATCGGCGTAGTGGTGTACGAAAAAAAGGTAAATCTTACTGAGGGGGGTATCCAATTGGATAATTTTAAAGAAGCAAATGGTATATATTTTATCACTTTAAAAACCCAATCAGGGTTTCAGACTAAAAAGCTGATTATGTTGTAATGATTAATAAGGAGTCGCTTTCGCTCCGTTTAGCCACTGATTTCACTGATGTTGACTGATTTTACACCGATTTTAAAGTGAACGTGATATTGTTATTCGAATTGGGTATCGTTTTAAATTTTATTTAAAATCGGTGTAAAATCAGTCAACATCAGTGAAATCAGTGGCTAAACGGAGCGAAAGCGACTATCCAGTTAAATTCACCCCTCAGTATAGGAATGAAGTAGAAATAAACTTACATTTCATAGAAAGTTTCAAGCAACCAAAATCATTCATTTCAATGATTTTACTCACCTTTTTAGGGCTTTTTAAAGGCAAGATTTGCGCCTCATTTAAAACATAAAAAAATATGAACTCATCTTTTGTATCTGTACAAGAGGCTATTTCAAAGATAGTATCAGGAAATCACATTTTAATTCACAGTGTCGCCGCCGCACCGCATTATTTGATAAATGCGCTGGTGGCGCGCGCCCATGAGTTGTCGGATATGCACATTTATCACATGCATACTGAGGGGGATGCGCCTTACGTTGCCCCAGAATATAAGGGAATTTTTACGCTCCACTCCTTTTTTATTGGTTCTAACGTACGGCAAGCGACGATGGAAGGGCGGGCGGATTATATCCCCGTTTTTTTAAGTGAAGCACCGAATATGATTCGAAAAAAAATTGTCCCAATTGATGTGGTTTTAATCTCTGTTTCACCGCCCGACAAACACGGTTATGTATCGCTTGGCTCGTCGGTTGAC
>JANMYC010001042.1:0-2636 GCA_031381715.1 Saprospiraceae bacterium | reverse complement strand
TGGGCAATTTGGCATTATCCGTCCATTATTCAACAAGGACATGATGCCATTTGGATTGCTTGGGGAACACTCGGTACCGTTGCAGTTAGAGTTATCATTGTTTGGATTTACAACAACACAGGTAAAAGTTTATTTGCTTGCATACTCTTTCATACCTTGTTGAATTTAGGAAGGGTTTTATTTCCAAAAGACACCACGCATAATCCGTTGGTGGATTATCCCTATATTCATTATTCAACGATTGCAGTGACGGCTGCGATTATTGTTTTTTTATGGGGTTCAAAAACATTGGCGAAGTATAGATATGCCTGATACCCCCTCAGTATTTTACCACGTTTTTTGTATAAATGTGTGAATGATGCAACTTATATCTAAAAATGTATAACACTTTTTGGTTTTAATCCGCTCACCTTTGTTGTGTAAAATATCATTTTAAAAAATAAAAATCATGGAACAAAGAGCAAGTGAAATGGTCACGTTGAGTGTGGTTTTGGAGAAATTGCGCAAACAACGTTTTGACAATGAATTTACGATGGACGGTGAACATTTTACAACCGTCAATGGCAATAAATATTCATCAGAAGATTTGACGATTATCAAAACCTATCGGTTCGAGGGCGACTCTGACCCTGCCGATTCGTCCATTTTGTATGTCATTGAAGCCAAAGATGGTTTAATGGGGTATGTCATGGATATATATGGAGCCCAAAGCGACCATGATGCAGCCTTTGACGATTTTGTCAGACAAATTAAGGTTGAAGGAAGGGACGAACAATTAATTTTTACATTGGAGTGAAAAATCTTCAAATAAAAACTTCACGCATATAAAATTAACTAAAATTATGAAAAGGAAAGTACGCACTCCCGCGCAAAAAAAGATTGCAGAAGTCATGCATGAATTCAAAGAAGGCGAACTGCATTCCGGCAAAAGCGACACAATAGTTACCAATCCTAAACAGGCAATTGCGATTGCTTTGAGCGAAGCCAAAGAATTGGAAGAGGACACCGCTGAAAAAAAAGATTCCCAAAAGCATGGTATTATTTCAGTTGTACAATCGCCTGATGAAGAAACTATTAAGCAATAGGAGTCAATCCAAGGGATTTGGCATGTAAAACAGCTTCATTTGTATGTAGAGGATTGGCACATAAAACCCTCTTTTTTGTTTCACACCTTAGTTGAATATAAGTTATTCATAAATTCACCACATTATCTTATAAAATAATGGCTGAGAATAAAAACTCAAAAATAGAAAACCAAACAATGTAAAAAATAGAGGTTCTTGCTAAAAATACAGAAATCGGGCAAGGCAAATTTATGACCACCAATCAAAGTTTAGGGCATAAACAGTCATTTTAAGTCAATTCTTAATCAATCATAAATAAGAAAATATTTGATTGATACAGGATATTTTACGCCGAAAACATTCCCATCACCCCGACGTGTTTTTACTGTTTATGACATTTTTTGAATGTGTGAATGTTGCAAGTTTTAAAAAAAACTATGTAACACTTATCAGAGTCAATGGATTCAACTTTGCGGAGTGATGAAATTTGTTCACGCTATTAATTTTATTGGTAAAAAAGTGGTTTTTACCTCATAAATCCATCAATTATGTATACTATTTCAATCAAAATGGGTCTTTGGATGCTGTTAGGATTCATCCTTTTCTTCTTGCTTATGTATGTAACGGGGTTCGGCTACCGCATTGAACTCCTCTTTTTCTATGCCGTTATACAAATTTTTTGCATTTATAGAGCCATTCGAGCCTTTTATGCACTTTATCCAAGAAGCACGCATAACAACTTATGGGGAGTAGCAGAAGGGATGGTAACGTCTGCGGTAGGCATCATTGGTTTTGCTATATTTATTACCGTTGTTCTCGCATTAAGCCCTTCGCTTATGCATCAAATGCGCATCGACTCAGTGTTAGGCCCATCTCTCAATCCTTACACCGCAGGTCTTATTATACTTACTGAGGGGTTAATGGTAAGCCTTATCGGTTCTTATGTTGCGGCGCGAATTTCGGAAGATGAGCCTCTTACAAAAGATGATAAGCTCGATTAGAAGTTAATTTCACCTAAAAATACCTTAAATTATGGAAACTTTAATTGATGCAATTTCAGGCGAGACGTTACAAAAAAACATTCCTAAAGATAGGACTTATAATTCTGGGCTTCGAGGCTTGCTCACTATCAGAAATTTTAGTGATGTTCTGGAAAAACATTATGCTCGGCTTATAGAACTTGAAGAAGAGATAAATGAATTGAATAACAAGGCAACGATGGCCGTTGAAATAAGTTGTTCCCCAGATTTATATCTAAAATGGAAAGCATCCTTAAAAGAATTAAACGATTCAATGTTTTCTGTCAAGAAAGTCATTAATTCGTTTAAAGAAAAAATTACGATAAGAGATAGGTCAGATACATCGGCTTTGTGGGCATCATTTGATGGGCATTTGGATAAATTGAAAACAAATTATAAAAATTTAGAGCTTTTGGGTTCTGAAATTTTACCCGAAAATGAGCGCGCGAACTGGGCGAAAGATACTGTCAAATACGAAAGTGTTTTTATTCCTTCTCTTGTTTCTTACGCAGGGTCGTGTCGCGTTGAACTTAGAATGATTGAAAAATATACT
>JANMYC010000108.1:0-5034 GCA_031381715.1 Saprospiraceae bacterium | reverse complement strand
AAAGATTTAAGGAAAGCTTTTCCGACGCCAGATTTCAGATATTTTTCTCTGACACGGGCTTGAATTCGATTAGGAAGTTCTTCTTGATATATAATTATGAAAGGAGCGTAAGGTTTTGTAGTTTTATTAAAACCGTTATTGTGCTCAGCAATTCTCCGAGCCAAGTCATTTGTCATCCCAACATATATGTAAGGTCTTTGATTGCTAGATAACGCATATACATAGTAAGGTGTCATTATGTTTTTTTTAAACAGAAAAAGCCAGAGTTTTTTAGGCTCTGGCTTTGTACCGAAGGCGGGAATCGAACCCGCACGAGGTTGCCCTCACTGGATTTTGAATCCAGCGCGTCTACCAATTCCACCACTTCGGCTTCTCTACAGTGACGCAAAATTTATGTGCTTTTGTCTAAAGCGGTGCAAACTTAGATAAGTTTTCTCGAATACGCAAGAGATATCTCTTTTTTAAGTAAAAATTTTTTACTTTTTCTAATTCCGACTGAGGGGTAGTGGCATCATCGAAACTATCGAGTACTGGGTTGATTTCCTCAAGCTGTTGATTTTCAATGATTTGTACATCTCTGAGGACTTTATCATATGCAGTTGTATCGAAGTCAAACTCTAATTCCATGATGGCTTCGTTGATTTCCATCATCTGCATCAAAAAGTCTTGGGGGAGTTTATTTTCACCTTCCGCAGCCATCACGCCTTTCAAATCCAAGATGTACTTCATGCGTTTATCAAAATCCGAAAGGGTTTTGTAGGCTTCTGTGTTGAGGGTAGAGAGTTCTAATATCTCATCTTGCTTATCTTCGTCTTCAAGGGTATGAAAATCGGGGTGGTATTTTTTAGAATGGGCATAAAAGGTCTTTTTTAAAGCCGATTCATCTAATTTAAAAGCTATTGGAATATTGTAAAATTCAAAGAAAGTCATTTTTTTTAGTTGTTGATTGTTGGTTGTTGGTTAATGTATTCAAATAACCAACAACCAACAACTAAATATTATCGAATAATATCCCAGAAATTAATCACGAGGATAAGTCCCATTAAAAGGAAAAAACCGACTGTTACTGCCTTTTCCATAAAAGCATCACTTACGCGCTTGCCCGTGACGACTTCCCAAAGAAGGAACACGACATAGCCGCCATCGAGGGCAGGAATTGGTAAAAGATTCATGAATGCTAAAATGATAGAAAGACTGGCTGTCATCAACCAAAAACGCTCCCAATCCCATACCGAACCAAACATTTTAGCAATGGATTTGAAACCTCCTACGCTTTCGCTGGCTTTTATTTCACCTTTAAACATTTTACCAAATGCCTTGATTTGGTTCACAAGGAAATCATAGCCTTTCGCCACGCCCATCGGCAAAGCCTGAGCCAACGAATAGGTCTGGGTTTTCGTTGTGTAATACTTACTAATGTCCGTGCCCGCTATAAATCCGAACGTGCCGTTTGCCTCTGATTGGATGTTAATGGTCAAGGTATCCGTACCCCTCAGTACTTTCCAAACGGAAGGCTGACCTTTGAACCGTTTGGATAAAGATTGAAAATCATTATAAAAAGGCGTTGGAATATCATTAAAACTCACTATTATATCGCCTTTTTGAAGTTGAGCCTTGCCCGCAGGCTTATCTTTTACGACTGAATCCACGGTGAAGGGCATTGGTAATGTAAAAATACCTTTGTCTTTATTCTCGAATGCCGTAAGTAATTTCACGGCTTCGGTAGGTATCGTCAAAACACTCGTTTGACCGCCGCGCTCTACTTGGATATTGTTGACACCATTAAAAACGATTTCTCTTAAAACGGCTCTATCATCAAATCTTTCAAATGGTTTATCACCTATTTTCAGAATTTTATCACCCGTTTTGAAGCCCAATTGTTGACCCAACGAATCGGCATAAATACCATATTTAGCACTTTCTACGGGTACATATTCTTCGCCATAGTACCAAATCATCATTCCAAATATCAAGAAACCCAATATAAAATTCACCGTAACGCCACCCAACATGATGACAAGACGTTGCCAAGCCTTTTTAGAGCGAAATTCCCATGGTTGTGGTGGTTGTTTCATTTGCTCAGTATCCATGCTCTCATCCACCATGCCGCTGATTTTGACATAGCCTCCCAAAGGCAACCAGCCAATACCATATTCTGTTTCACCAATTTTCTTTTTAAAAATTGAAAAATAGGGGTCAAAGAACAAATAAAATTTTTCAACGCGTGTTTTGAACCATTTAGCGGGGAAAAAGTGACCACATTCGTGTAAAACTATCAAAAGGGACAAGCTCAAAAAGAACTGTCCAAGCATTGCTATACTCATTTATATTATTTAAAAATTATGAATTATCTTTTAAAACCATTTAAAACTACTTAAAATGCGTGCAAATGTAACAAATTTTAAAACTAAGTGTTTCCATTTTCATTTAAAATGGACAAATGATTAATTTTGTTCGATTAAACTACCCCCTCAGTATATCACCCTAAAAATGGGGTATGTACACCATATTTTTAACATTTAAACGATAAAATGCAGCTTTTTTATACGACGAATATTGAAAACAGTTTAGCTATTTTTAATGAAGATGAAGCCCGCCACATTGCTCAAGTGCTTCGACGAAAAGTGGGTGATGCGATGCAACTTACTGATGGCAAAGGCAATCTTTATGGAGGTGAAATTATTGATTTGGGTAAAAAAACGTGTGTAGTGGGTATCAAAAGTACAATTGAAGCGTACAACAAACGTCCGTTTCATCTGCACATCGCCATTGCACCCACCAAAAACATTGACCGTTTGGAGTGGTTTTTGGAGAAGGCTACTGAGATGGGGATTGATGAAATAACACCTCTTATTTGTAAACGCAGTGAAAGAACTGTGATAAAGCATGAACGATTGAATGGGATTCTGATTTCAGCCATGAAACAATCGCTGCAAACGCACTTGCCCGTCTTGAATCAATCCATTGATTTTCAATCTTTTATGAAAAAAGATTCAGAATTAAAAGGCGCCCGATTTATTGCTTATTGCAATGATGAAACGACGCCATTATTGAGTAAAATATACGAAAGGCAATCGGATTGCGTTATATTGGTGGGTCCCGAAGGCGATTTTACTGAGGGGGAAGTCAAGTTGGCTTTTGAACGCCAATTTAAGGGGATTTCACTCGGCAAAAACCGTTTGAGAACAGAAACTGCTGGCTTAGTAGCTTGTCATACGGTGAATTTGTTAAATGAAAAATGAGTTTTTAAGCATAAACTTAATTTAAATACAAAATGAAGAAAATTGGTATTCTCAGTAGCTTGATTTTAATAGCATTTTTAACGTTTTCATTTTCAATAAAACCGACCTTAAAATTGGCTTTATTGAAATACAACGGTGGTGGTGATTGGTACAATGATGTGAATTCGTTGAAAAATTTAGCCACGTTTTGTAATAGAAACTTAGGGACAAACTTTGACCTCGAATATGCGACCGTGGAAGTAGGTAGTGCAGAGATATACAACCATGCTTTCGTGTACATGACAGGGCATGGCAATGTGGTTTTTAGCAACCAAGAAGCTGAAAACTTACGGGCATATCTTTTGGGTGGTGGCTTCCTTTTTATCAATGATGACTACGGCATGGACCCGTACATTCGCCCCGCCATGAAAAAGGTATTTCCTGAAACCGAACTCGTGGAGTTGCCTTTTACGCACCCTATTTATCATCAGAAATATGACTTTCCCAATGGTATTCCTAAAATACATGAGCACGATGGCAAACCTGCCAAAGGTTATGGTATCATGTGGCAAGGTCGGTTAGTTGCTTATTATAATTATGAAACGGACTTAGGAGATGGTTGGGATGATGTGCATAAAGATCCCGAAGAATTGCGTCAAAAAGCTTTAGAAATGGGCGCAAACGTTATTCGATACGTATTTCAACAGCAATAACCGTAATGCTGAATTTCAGTTCCCCATAAAAAAGAATCAAACTGTCTATCATGCGGAACTGGAGTTCCGCGCTACTTGTAGCGAACGTTAAAAGACCCGTTCTTAATGGATAATCCGTTACTGACTCCCGTAAAAGTGCCGGTTACAATTCCATTTTTAACATCAGTAATAGTGATATTAAAAAGCCCGCCCAGATTAATCGCTGAATCGTAATCTCGCGTAATACCTACCGCAAAAATATTGCTGTTAATAGTATTAATATCGTCGAAATATAGTTTTGCACCTGCTTCAAAGGGTTTTACTAAATTGGGAAATACCCGTGGAAAAGTCTTCATCGTATCGGGATTAAGTTGCTCAAAAACGAGAGTTGCCCTTAAAAAAGTGCTACTATTTCCATTTTGTCTGTTGATAATAATCGAATTTTTGAAACCAAAGAACCCATCAAGACTTTGCTTGAGTTCAAAACCTCCGCTTTTATATCGGTATTTGAAATCATTGGATTGGTTGTTAAAATCAAATTTGATGTATTCTGTTTCTACCAATTCAATATCCGAATTGACTGAGTTCTCTTTTCCACAAGAACTGAAAATTAAAAAACAGGCAATGATGACAATGAAGCGAATAGGTGAGTTCATGCTGAAAGTTTAAATTTTAAGTTTGAAATAAGTTTGAAAAGCATTTTAAAGATAAAAGCATTTTCTTGAAAAAGCAAATTTCTTAAAAATACTGAGGGGGTCATTCCGTTTTGATGGAAGACCCCCTCAGTATTTTTACATAAAAAACTATTCTACTTACTTTTCTATACGCATCTCTTGAATCAAGACTTTATCGCCCGCTGATTTGTAGTACAAATACACGCGATAATTGCCGCTATTTGTTTGCATATCACCGATTGTGTAGTGCGATGAATTGCCTTTTGATGTACCTTGGTGTACCATATTGTAAGCTCTTGGCTTGTTCTTCAAGAAAAAGCTTTTAACTGTCTCGGTAGCTTTGGTTTTATCCATAACATCTTGAGCGTCTAAAATGGTCAATTCCACACTATTATCAAAATAATTCCCTAATGTAGTCGCGTCACCATCACTGAGTGCTTTAGTGAT
>JANMYC010000988.1:0-3154 GCA_031381715.1 Saprospiraceae bacterium | reverse complement strand
GATGGACTTTGGTTGGATTTTGAACTGGGTTTAGCGTTTTAAAGCTCAATATAAGTCCATCATGTTTTGAAATGGGTGTTTGTCGTTTTCCGACACTTCCATTATCGCCTTTGATAATAGAATTGCCATACCACAGTGGAGATAAATTTAAATCGAAATAACCATTCTTGAAAATGCGTTTTTGTAAACCAATTTTAGGCAAAATGAAAGTAGAATTTTGTGAAAATGATTTGTCACCCGTTCCAATTCTGATATTTTTAAAGTCAAACTGCGCCAAATCGTGCCGAAACTCTATGGACAAATAGCTGCCCGACAAATTATTCACTGATTTACCTTTAGCAATCCGTCTTTTTAAATTAAAATACCAACGAGGTTCAATACTTAACGATGCTCCGTAATTATTCACTTGTCCATTTCCATTCGATGAAAAGCCACCATTTAGTCCTCTTGGAAAATGCTCCGAAAAGCCATAAATAAATCTATCGTTATCTATAAAGTTTCTTATACTCTCTGATTTGGAAAAACCTTTCACTTCTGAATTGATGGAAAAAGCAGAATTATATATTTTACGTTCGTAAGCCAGACCCAAACCCATTAAGGTTTTATCTTCTAAAAATTCGCCCAATACATTTTTTAAATCTACCTTCCATAAAGTTGTTTCTTCTTCAAAACATCTGTAAAACTCGCATTTATTCAATTTTTGACGTTTAGTTCCACCGAAAGCCAAACCCAATGTCACTTGATTTTGAATAATTAAACTCGGTTTCATTTTAGGTTCTGGGAGGATAGACCAAAAATCTTGTTTGTAAATTTTTTCAACTTCTACCCCCAATCCAATATTATAATTGATGTACCAATTATTAAACACCCGTTTTTGGATACCATAATTAGCCGATATTGAATATTGGGGTAAATTATTCAGATTAAACAACGGACAACCGCCACCTAAACAAATTATGGAACTATAATCTTCAATATTTTGGTAAAAACCAGCTTTTAGACTCACATATTGACCATTCAAATTATTGCCTCTCTCTCCCGCATCAATACCTTTCTTCATGCCCAAATACCAACGAGGCTCAATTGAATATTTTATTGTAGTCAAATCATTAACACCATTAGCGAATGTAATCAAATTAGTATTGGTTGAAACTCCTATATTCAGAGATAACTCCTTACCCAATTTTCTTTCAAATTCTATCCCATAGGGTCGTTGAGTGTGGTCATTTCCTAAAACGGGTCCCAAAAGCCCAAGTGCATCAACTTTTAAAAGCCATTTTGTATTTTTTTGATCCATGTAAATATCATCGTAAGTGATTACATAACGTACGGGTTTGAACGTATCGGTTGCAGTTTCAACCTTTAAGCTATCTTGTGCTTTCAATAAATTGAAACAGCATAAAGCAATGATTACCAAATAGTTAAATTTCATTTTGAAAGTATTTTATAATTTTTAAAAGTGTTGAAAACGATTTTAAATAAACAACTCTCCAAATACTGACCTGTCCCGAGTACTCGGTGAGGGGGTATATTTTGAAATAAAATGAAGCATATCAATCCATAACTAAAGTGGATATAAATGACTAAAATGGTTGTATAGGTTTTAATTTTTTTAATTTAAAATTTAAATTTAAAAAACAGTTCAATCCTTTAAAAATCCGCTTTTCACCACGCTTTCCTATTTTTTCAATTCCTATTTCATTTTCACTAAAAAAAGCGTAATTTTGCGCCGCTAAAAATTCATCATTTAAAAATTCACCCATTAAGAAATGGCTTTAAAATGCGGCATCGTTGGCTTGCCTAACGTCGGAAAATCTACCCTTTTCAATGCTTTGACATCGGCAAAAGCCCTTGCAGCTAATTACCCTTTCGCAACAAAAGAACCCAATATCGGTATCATCGTTGTACCTGATCCACGCTTGGATAAACTTGCTGAAATCGTACAACCTAAGCGCATATTGCCTACTTCGGTAGAAATTGTGGACATTGCGGGTTTGATAAAAGGCGCAAGTAAAGGTGAAGGTTTGGGCAATCAGTTCCTTGCGAATATCCGTGAAGTGGACGCTATTGTATATGTCATTCGTTGCTTCGACGATGATAATATTGTACACGTTGAAGGTTCAGTTGACCCTATTCGTGATAAGATTATCATAGATAACGAATTGATTCTCAGGGATTTAGAGACAATCGAAAAGCGACTTGATAAATATAAAAAAAACACTAAAAGCGGTGATAAAAACGCCGTCAGAATTGTAGAAGTAGCTAAAAGTATTTATGATTTCCTTGAAAACGGCAATCCTGCGAGAAGTTTCACTATAGATAATGCCGAAGACAAAGCCGTACTCGACGAAATGATGCTTTTGACTGCCAAGCCGATTCTTTACGTCTGTAACGTGGACGAAGCATCTGTTAAAACTGGTAACGCCTATACTGAGCTGGTTCAAAAAGCCATTGCGGGCGAAGGTGCTGATGTGGTTTTGATTTGTGCTCAAATCGAAGCTGAAATTTCTGAATTAGAATCCAAAGAAGAGCGCACCGAGTACATCGAAATGATGGGCTTGGATGAGCCGGGTGTGGATAAAGTTATCCGTGCGTGTTATAAATTATTGAATCTCATCACTTATTTCACGGCGGGTGTGCAAGAAGTTCGGGCTTGGACAATCGAAAAAGGTTGGGTAGCACCACAAGCAGCGGGTGTGATTCACTCGGATTTTGAACGCGGATTTATCCGTGCAGAGGTTATCGGTTACGATGATTATACCACTCTGGGAGGTGAAAAACAAGCCCGTGAAGTCGGCAAATTACGTCTTGAAGGTAAAGAATATCCCGTGAAAGATGGCGATGTGATGCATTTCCTTTTCAATGTCTAAATTTAGACATTAGACTTTTAGACGTTAGATATTGGACATTTTTACTTTAAATGGGTCTAATTTCTAATGTCTAACTTCTAAAAATCTAACTTCAAAAAAGCATGTTTCGATATTTCATAGCCAATAAGCCCTACAATGTTATCTGTCAATTCACCGCAGAGGAAGAAGGGCAGAAAACTTTGGCAGATTTGAATTTTGATTTTCCTAAGGATGCCTACCCCATCGGAAGGCTGGATTTAGATAGTGAAGGCTTGCTTTTATTGACAAGCGACCGTTCGCTGAGC
>JANMYC010000176.1:0-2612 GCA_031381715.1 Saprospiraceae bacterium | reverse complement strand
CGTAATGAAGCCTCCACAACATGGTCGGCTAATTTATCCAATTCGGGTTTATTGGTTAAATTTCTTATCTCGCCTCGCACGTTTCCATACGTAGCTATATTCACACCCAATATATCTTTGCCAATTGCCAAACGCCGTTTATCAGCATCAGGACACCAAAAATCGTCAGCATCCGTTTCCATCTCTGATTGAGCATCTAAAATGTAAAATTGATAATATTCTGTTGAAAAACTTAAAGGAAATACTTCCATTTTTCTTATTTTATTTTTAAAACAAACCCTTATTTTGATTAGTTCAGTTCCAAATCAGTCAAAAAATTCAGCCAAAGGGTGTCTTTAAACTTCCGAGAGAAAAAGCCTGTTTGCCCTATTTTAGGGACAGAAATCGACTGAGGACTAAAAAAAATGCAGTTAAAATCATGACTTTTATTAAGTCAGTAAATTACGCCATTCACACCTTTTTTTTGTTAAAATAGCGCCTAAATCTTTGAAAAGAAGGAAGAAACAAGGCTCATTATCAATTTTTTTACTTTGTCCCTAAACGGGGTCTTCTTGAAAACATCATAATAAAAGACAGAAGCCCTGTTTCCAACAATCGTAGGAAACAGGGCTTTTAAGACAAATATCATCATCAAAAGAAATACCGCCCGCCAATATGTAAGCCACGATATAAAAAAACTTCTTGAATATCGGGTAAATAAGGCGAAATCAACGCATAATGCCCGCCAACCACGACATCCATTTTATTGTTAAAACGATAGCTTAAATCAATACCTGCTTTGATATTTAGGCGAGATACTGAAGGGTCTGTATTAGCAGTACGTACCCATTTATCGCCTTCTAATTTGTATCGAATATCATTGGGTTTTGCTAAATTATAGCCTACACCTAAGCGAGGCGTTAGCCGCAAGCCTCTGAATATCTTAAATTCAAAGCCTAAATCGGTGCTCAATCCATATACTTTTTCAATGTAAGTGTCATGGAAATACGCCACTTTTAGGTCTTGAAACAAGCGAAATTTAGTCCGATTGAACCATGTGCGTTCAATCCCTACGCTGATATTAGGACGAATGGATACTTTGTGAATTGTCTGCAATGTACCGAAAGAAATATTTATGGCATCCTCTTGATGTCCAATATTCAGAATAGCGGCCCATTTGGGTTGAAATACTGAGGGGGTAGCTGTTTGTGCTTTTGTTTTTAAAGAAAACAATAAAACAAAAAGGACTAATAATAAATTTTTATTTTTTATAAACATCTGATTATCAATTTTTTAAATTTCAAAAAAACCCCACTTTGGCGAGATTTAGAGAGACTAATTATTTAATAAAATACCCGAAAATTAACCCCATTTCATCTTCACTCGTTACCCCAAATTCAATGGTGCGGTTGGTGGTATTATTATAGGTGACTACAGATTTTAAGCCTTGACCTTTTTTAAATATCAAGGGTTTTTCAAAATACAAAACAGGCGGATGCACATAATCGGTTGAGGTATAAAGCAACTTGCCATCATGCTCGCCACCCACGCCCCATATCTCAAACCGTTCGCCTTTTCTATGGCTATGCGATGTCAAAACCATAATTTGGGCTAACGTATCGAAGATTTCAGTATATTCAATAATGGTCTTTTTATTGGGTGGCAGGTTTAATTTTTCAATATTGCTAAAGACAAAATCCTTCAATTCGCCCTTTATTTCCGAACGCTGTTTGGTGTAAAGGTTCATATACACTTCGCCAAATAAAGTATTAGGCGTTTTATTGAAATAATGCGAGTTGAAGTCTAAGGTTGTACCACCTTCAAATGGTATAGCGTAGCCTGCGGGTATATCAATTTTGTATTCAGGTGCGGTTGCCTCCAAAACAAAACTATTCATGTTCAAGTTTGAGCGGATATTGCCCTTGCCGCTCGGCAAATTTTGGTCACGCATAACGCCAATGGGCGGATTTTTAGGGTCATTTTCATTTTCCATGGGGTACGCAATGAAATGATGCGTGCCAGGGCGCATCTTCATTTCTACGCTTGTAACATATATTTTTTCACTGTTTCCAATGGGCATCCGCATATACCATTCACGCTCATAATTGGCTGGAACAGGAAAAGGTGGGATATGCACTTGGTAGCCTTTCCCTGCTGCGGGTTTTGGTAAACCCTGAAAATTATTTGGCACATCGGCGACATTATAGTCGAATGTTTTTTCGCAAGCCGAAAAGCTTATAATTGCTAAAATGCTGAAAATCAGTATTTTATTCATCGTTTTTTAATTTTATGTTTTTAAAAATTCAACGCGTTTTAAATGACCACAAGTGTCCTCCGTTTGGGCGGATTTAAGATGCTCGCTTCAATTAATCAAAGTCTTATCTACAACATGGCCTTCTTTAGGTGCGCCTGCGGCAATCCAAAGTCGAACAAAGAGTATCTGTTTGTCGGTAAGTGTCAAACCGCCAGAGGGCATTGGCGCACCATATTTATGTGCCGAGCGGCTGTATATCATTTTTTGATACACCCAACTTTTAGCTGTATCATTCGGAACAATCATTTTCAAACCCGCCAATGCTGCTTGTGCATTTTTAGGCGCAACATTTATCATACCGTCGTAAGTGCTGCTGCCA
>JANMYC010000942.1:0-6618 GCA_031381715.1 Saprospiraceae bacterium | reverse complement strand
ATTTTATTGCTGGAAATATATTCGATTTCATTTTTATAGATTTTTAAACGAAAATAGATACTAAAAGGTCAATGATTTTGATACCAATAAAAGGCACAATCACACCACCCAAACCATAGATTAAAAGATTGCGACGTAACAAAGCACTCGCTCCAATGGGTTTATAAGCCACACCTTTCAAAGCCAACGGAATAAGCAACGGAATGATAATCGCATTAAAAATGACCGCCGAAAGAATCGCACTTTCAGGACTATGCAAATTCATAATATTCAATGCTTGTAGTGATGGAATCGCTGCAATGAATAACGCTGGAATTATGGCAAAATATTTAGCCACATCGTTAGCAATTGAGAAAGTGGTCAATGTACCGCGCGTCATCAAAAGCTGTTTACCGATTTCCACGACTTCAATCAATTTCGTTGGGTCATTGTCCAAATCCACCATATTGCCCGCTTCTTTTGCAGCTTGGGTGCCACTGTTCATCGCAACTCCCACATCGGCTTGGGCGAGGGCAGGGGCATCGTTGGTACCATCGCCCATCATAGCGACAAGGCGGCCTGCGGATTGCTCTTTTTTGATGTAATTCATTTTATCTTCTGGTTTGGCTTCGGCGATAAAATCATCAACACCCGCTTTTTCAGCGATGAATTTAGCCGTTAAAGGGTTGTCACCAGTGACCATTACGGTTTTGATACCCATTTTACGAAGACGTTCAAAACGCTCTTTTATGCCCGTTTTGATAATGTCTTGTAACTCAATTACGCCAATGACTTTTTCATTTTCAGCCACCACTAAAGGCGTTCCGCCATTGCTTGAAATGATTTTGACTCTCTCAGCAGTTTCAGAAGGAAAAATATTACCTGCTTTTTCAGTCAAATTTCTGATAGCATCAGAAGCACCTTTACGGATGCGAGTATCATTGAAATCAATGCCAGAACTGCGCGTTTCAGCCGTGAATTTGATGAATTTTGGGTTTTCGATATTATAATTGGACGGGTTTACATTAGCCAATTCAATAATAGATTTGCCTTCAGGTGTATCGTCAGCAATGGAACTCAAGACCACGCATTTAATAAACTGTTTTTCATCAACACCACTCGCAGGATAAAAATTAGTCGCTTTGCGGTTGCCAATGGTGATAGTGCCCGTTTTATCCAATAATAAAACATCAATATCCCCTGCCGTTTCGACGGCTTTACCACTTTTAGTAATCACATTTGCTCTCAAAGCTCTATCCATGCCCGCAATACCAATGGCTGAAAGCAAACCGCCAATGGTGGTAGGAATCAAACAAACGAAAAGGGAAATAAAAGACGCAATGGTAATCGGCGTATTTGCATAATCCGCAAAAGGTTTTAAAGTAATGGTAACGATGATAAAAACTAAGGTAAAACCTGCCAATAAAATAGTTAAAGCGATTTCATTGGGCGTTTTTTGACGAGATGCACCTTCTACCAAAGCAATCATTTTATCCAAAAAACTCTCGCCGGGTTCCGTAGAGACTACCACTTTTATTTTATCGGATAAAACTTTTGTACCGCCCGTTACGGAGCTTTTATCGCCGCCCGCCTCACGAATCACAGGCGCACTTTCACCTGTAATCGCACTCTCATCAATAGTGGCTAACCCCTCAGTAATTTCACCGTCAGTAGGGATAATATCGCCTGCTTCACAGATAAAAACATCGCCTTTTTTGAGTTGTGATGATGAAATGATTTGACCATTTTCTAAACGAGCTGGGGTTTCTTCTCTCGTTTTGCGAAGGCTATCGGCTTGTGCTTTTCCTCTTGCTTCAGCGATGGCTTCGGCAAAATTGGCGAATAATAGTGTTAAAAATAACACTAAAAAAACGATAAAATTATAGGTAAAACTACCTTGAGAAGTTTCGCCTGTCAATATCCAAAGACTCACCACAAACATGATAACCGTTCCAATTTCAACGGTAAACATGACTGGATTGCGGAACATAATCACTGGATTCAGTTTTATAAAAGAGTGTTTTAAAGCTTCTTGCATCAAATCTTTTTGAAACAAAGATGTGTTTTTATTTTTAGAGCTCATTTTAATTAAAATTTATACAGTGAGAAATGTTCAGCAATCGGGCCTAATGTCAAAGCTGGGAAAAATGACAATGCGGCAACAATCGCAATGACTGCAAAAACCATCAAGCCAAAAGTGGCTGTATCTGTCTTCAATGTGCCCGCACTTTCGGGGATGTATTTTTTACCAGCCAAAATACCTGCAATGGCTACTGGACCAATAATCGGCAAATAACGAGCGAGCAACATGACAATGCCACAGGCAATATTCCAAAAAGGGGTATTATCGCCTAATCCTTCAAAACCACTACCGTTATTCGCTGAAGATGAAGTGAATTCGTAGAGCATTTCACTAAATCCATGATAACCTGGGTTCGCCAACCAAGCGGCATATTCAGTCGGATTATTAGCGAATAAATGCGATGAAATGGCCGTGCTTGCTAATATCAAAAAGGGGTGAAGCAAAGCAATAACCATCGCTATTTTCATCTCTTTGGCTTCTATTTTTTTACCTAAAAACTCAGGCGTACGCCCCACCATTAAACCACTGATGAATACAGCTAAAATGATGAAAACATAAAAGTTCAGAAAGCCCATACCCACGCCACCATAAAAGCAATTGACCATCATACCCAACAGCGTAAACATACCCGTAAGGGGCGTCATACTGTCGTGCATGGCATTCACGGAGCCATTACTCGTGCAAGTCGTATTAATTGCCCAATAAGCCGAAGCTGCTGAGCCAAAACGCATTTCTTTACCTTCCATACTGCCAAAAGGTTGGGCAATACCCATTTTTTCAATAGCTGGATTGCCTTTAAACTCACCCAATACTGGGGGGATAAGCAATAGTAAAAAGCCAATGGTCATGACACCGAAAATCGTCCAAGCGAGTTTTCTCCTTTTTATAACATAGCCCAAAGCAAATATCATCGCCATTGGGATGAGTACGATGGAAATAGTTTCGACGATATTGGTTAAATAATTGGGATTTTCAAAAGGATGCGCTGAATTGGGACCGAAAAAACCACCGCCATTAGTGCCCATTTGTTTGATGGCAACGAATGCTGCGACGGGACCTCGACTCACACTGACAGTATCGCCTTGAAGCGTGGTGATGGTATCTTTGCCCTCAAAGGTCATTGGAACGCCGTTAAAAGCATAAATTACGGCAGTTACAAATGCTAAAGGCAGTAAAATACGGGTACAGCTGCGCACAAAAAAGCTGTAAAAATTACCTAAAGTCTCAGATTTTTGCTCTTTCATAGCAATGAAAACGACGCCACAAATGGCAATCCCCGTACCTGCACTGATAAATTGCCAAAGCATGAGTATCAGCTGACCCAAGTACGACAAGCCCGTTTCACCTGAATAATGTTGCAAATTGGTATTCGTGATGAAACTGACAGAGGTGTTAAATGCCAAATCACCGCTCATGGAAGGGTTTGCGTCAGGATTCAAAGGCAACCAACTCATATTGGTCAGCACGAACATACAAATGAGAAACCAGATAGCATTAATGGTCAAAAGTGCTATTAAATGCTGTTTCCACGTCATTTTTTCATTAGAATCAACACCGCTGAGCTTGAAAAAGAGTTTGTCGAGCGGGTTAAAAAGGGCATCTAAAGTTGTTTTTTCATAATTGAAAACTCTTCCGATATATCGTCCAAGAGGAATGGCTAAGGCGCATAAGACGCCGAACATGAAGAGGATTCCGAATAATTCAGTATTCATAATTTTAAAATTTTTCTGGTTTAAGCAGTACGTAGCACATATAGCCAAATACCGCCAAAGCGATGATAAATAAAGCCGTCATAGTTTTAAATTTTTTCGAACCAATTAATAGATTTGTAAAAAAGAGTGAATAGTAATAGCCCTGCGATAATGAGAATAATGGATACCATATTTTTTATGTTTTAGTTAAATACTAATAATATGGCAATCGCTGTTCCTAAGCTAAAAAGGAGAGATTAAGTAATTGAAAATCAATTACTTAAAAGAGTTGGTGCGTTTTAAGACAATAAAAAACCCTTTCATTTTGAAAGGGTTGGCACTATCGTTTCGATAGGGTTTTAATTCATTTTGAACTCGTCCAGTTTTCGATAAAGCGTCGTGAGGGCAATATTGAGCAGTCGAGCCGTTTCAGTCTTATTGCCGTTGGTATAATTGAGTACTTTTTGGATATGGATTTTTTCGGCACTGGCTAAGTCAAAGGCTGACAAATGTTTGCTTTTATCAGTCTTTAAAGTGCTATTTTGAATATCCAAAGGGAGTGAATCGAGGGTAATTTCATTGCCATTGGTGAGTATCACGCCGCGTTCAATCACGTTTTTGAGTTCACGAATATTGCCGCGCCAAGCGTGTTGTTTCAATGCTTCAATTGCTTCAGCCGAGATGTTCTTTATCTTTTTATTGGTTTTTGCGGTAAAAAACTGAGTGAAATATTGGGCTAATGGCTCAATATCAACGACTCTTTCACGTAAAGCAGGTAGTTTGATTTGAAAAACAGAAATGCGATAAAACAAATCCTCTCTAAAATGTCCCGCTTCAATTTCCTTTTGCAAATCCCGATTGGTGGCGGCAATGATGCGGACATTGACTTTTGTGGGTTTGGTTTCACCAATTTTAATAAACTCACCCGTTTCTATCACACGGAGTAATTTGGCTTGTAAATCGAGTGCCATTTCACCCACTTCATCCATAAAAATTGTCCCGTTATTGGCTTCTTCAAAAAGCCCTTTTTGGTCTTTCATAGCCCCCGTAAAAGCGCCCGCTTTGTGTCCAAACATTTCCCCCTCGAGCAAATCTTTGCTGAAAGCGGAACAGTTGATGGCGACGAAATTTTGTTTATTTCGAGTGCTTTCTTGATGGATGGCTTGTGCAAAAATTTCTTTACCCGTGCCGGTTTCGCCTGTGAGTAAAACAGTAGTATCAGTTTTGGTAACTGCTTTGGCCAAATCAATGGCTTGTTGGAGCGGCTTGGATTTACCAACTATTTTATCAAAAGAGTGCTTATCACCGAGTTGTTTTTCAAGTTGTGCAACCCGTTTTGATAAATCCGCTTTTTCAATGGCGCGATAGAGTAGGGGGATGATTTTGTTGTTGTCATCGCCTTTGGTGATGTAATCAAAAGCCCCGTTTTTGATGGCTTGGACACCGTCAGGAATATTGCCATAAGCCGTTAAAAGGATAATTTCAATCAACGGAAATTTCTCTTTTATCTTTTTCGATAAGTCAACACCGTTGCCATCGGGCAATTTTACATCGCATAAAACCACGTCAATATCGTGCTGTTCAAGTTTTTTAAAACCCGTTTTACAGTCTCCTGCTTGAATCACTTCAAACCCTTCCAAACAGATAATCCTAGCCATTAAGGTTCTCAGTTTTTCTTCATCATCAATAATTAAAACGTTCTTCATTTGCGGTGTCAATTAGGCAGCAAATTTAACATTAAAAACGAATGTAGGGTAAATTGGTGCTTGAAAATGGTGGTTATACTGATGGGTAACTTTACTCTCTTACTATTCTTTTTATAATTCGTTGATTTTTAGTTTCAATGGATAAAAAATAAATACCTGCGGATAAGTCACTTATATCTATTTGGCTGCTTTTAATGGGTACATTTTTAACGATTAAACCTAAGTTATTGATGATTTTAACATCATAATTGATCTCTTTTAATCCTCTAAATGCGATGTGATTTTGAGCTGGATTGGGATAAATTAAAGCACCTACAAAAGGCTCATTATGTACTGAAATGATTTTTGAGTATTGAAATTGACCATTATTATCAATCTGTTTCAACCTGTAATAATTGTGTCCGATATTGGGCGCAAGGTCAATAAACTGATAATTTTGAAGGCTATTACTGTTAAAAGCTCCCTTTTGACTGCCTATTTTTATAAAATGTGTTGCATCAACACTTCTTTCTATTTCAAATAAAGCATTATTTAATTCAGAATGAGTTGCCCAAAGCAAGTGGTTTTTATCGTCATCTGTTTTAACATAAAAATTTAACATTTGTACGGGTAGGGCAGTAGGGTCAAATTCATAAGCGCCCATATCGACGGTTGTTGTCATAATGCGGCTTTTTAAAAGAATATCCGTTGTGTATGTGCCCGTATTATCACCGATGTTGACATACAGTAAAGCGCAAAATATCAGCCTTATTTTTTTCTAAATCTTGATTGGCAGTGGACACCCTCAGATAGGCAATTGTACGGAGCTTATTTTTCATACTTTTTAATGTCAATTTTCAAAAATTAGATGTAAACCTATTTACTAACATAAAAATATAACAATAATTATACGTATCTTTTTAATGATTCAAGGTAACTATCTAACTATTTGATAAACAGTTAATTATGTTTTAATTAAATTTAAAATATTTTGATTAAAATCGAATACACATTTAATTTAAAAATAATCAATCGGAATTTTATTTTGATTTTCAATCGACAGGCAATATTTAATTTCAAAATAGCGATGTGAAATATTTTCTCGAAATCAAAATATCTTCTGTAAGTAATTCATTATCAAGCAATTATACATTTACCTTGAATCATTAAAAAGATACAA
>JANMYC010000938.1:0-2344 GCA_031381715.1 Saprospiraceae bacterium | reverse complement strand
GGTGTTTTTTGCTTGGTTTATGCCACAGCACCTCTGAAAATGAAATGGAAAGTGCTCCTATTTTTAGCCGCAATGAGTATGTTTATGTCATCGGCGTACTCAGGCACGCGTACTTCATATGTACTGATACCGATGGGATTTGTCTTTTTTGCATTGATGACTTTGTCCAAAGAAGTGATTATCGCCTCCTTAGTCCTCATTGTTTTAGGAACGGGTATGATGCTCAAATCCACTTCAAATGCCGTTGTCTATCGAATTCAGTCGGCATTCAAACCCAGCAATGACCCCTCAGTACAAATCAGATATTTCAATCAGCAACGGATTAGACCATACATTTATTCACACCCTATCGGGATGGGGCCCGGCAGTACGGGCTTATGGGCAAGACGATTCACACCCGACTCTTTCTTGGCAAGTTTTGCTCACGATAGCTATTACGTGCGTTTGGCTGTAGAAGAAGGTTGGGTTGGGTTGCTATTGTATATGACATTTTTCTTTGTGGTATTACAGCGTGCCCTTTATTTTTATTTACGGGTGGGCGACCCCATTATTAAAACGCTCTATCTCAGCATTTTATGTGCTCTTTTCATGCTCGCCGTAGCGAATTACCCTCAAGAGGCTATTGTACAACTACCGACAAGTCTTGTAGTCTATATATTCATAGCCGCAATTGTACGGCTCAAAGATTTTGACCCCCATTATCAAAGTGTTTTAAAAACGCTTTAATTCGTTTCATTAAATCTCAAAAATAAAACCTGCGTTTCATGGAGACGCAGGTTTTTATTTTTATTAAAAAAAAGTTAATAATTAGCTCTACTGTCGCTTACGCTCCGTTTAGCCACTGATTACACTGAAATTGACTGGTTTTACGCTGATTTTATTTAAAAATTACCTACAAATCGGTGTAAAATCAGTCTTTATCAGTAAAATCAGTGGCTAAACGGAGCATAAGCGACTATCTGACTAAGAGGGTGCAAAAAAGAATAATTAATACCCCCCTCAGTATTAAATAGCTTTTTTACCTTATCTAAGCGAATAATTGGAGATTTTAGTGGTCAAAGCGTCCGTTTCGATAAGTCCTACGCCTTTAGCATACCAAAAAAGATAAGTGCCCGTTTCTTTAACGCTCGTCCCCGAAATACTGTAAATTTTCTGCTCCACTTGAACAACACCGGCGTAGGTTTTGCCATTCACAGTCCGCACTATTTCCTTTGCCAATATCTTAAAATCAAACCGCGCCGTGTAAGACGTACCGCCCGAATTAATGGGAACGGAAATACTCCAAGTCGAATTAACGGGTAAATTATCTTTTAAATAAGTGAAATCATTTAACTCGGCTGGCACACCACTGACGTAAACGGGTGCAACCCCAGATACTTTATACTCACCTTCTGAAAAATAATAATACGCTGTGTAGCCATCTTTACTGTTCATTACTTTGTTGTACACTTTGCCTGTTATAATAGTATCACTTTGAACTGTATTGGTATAATTGCCCAAACTGCTGTTGTAACTAAATGACGAACCAATAGAAAATGGCGCATAATATTTGATTTTTGTGGATAACTCAGGTGCAGGTGACTCATTTCTACCACACGACAATACTCCCAAGCAAAGGAATGAAAACAGATAACTAATCTTAAAATTCGACATTTTAATAACTTTTGAAGCTTTTTAATAGTATGCATTTTATTTAATTACTATAACACGGCAAATTGGCTACTCTAACCATCATTTGACATATTTATATAATTCAAGAATGATGCCTATCTTTACCGTTTTTAAGGTAGAGAATGTTAAATTTAGATAGAGTTTAAATAATCAACTAAGTTTGAATTATTCCACCTTTATACTTTAACTTTGCGTAGTCAATTTTACTATATAATTTTTATTACTACTCACAAATGATTAAAAATCAATTAATTACGCTGCTATTTGTAACTTTTGCTGCCCTAACAAGCTGCAATAATGATGATAAAATAACAGAAACCAAATTGCATGAACAAGTGATGGATGTTCACAATGAAATCATGCCAAAGATGGCTGAAATCAATCGCTTAAAAAGGCAATTAATTTCTTATAATAAAACAATACCTGACGATAGTGTTGCCCTCAGAGTGTCGGTACTCGAAACCATTACATCGCTTTCTAAATCAGAAGATTTGATGAGCGACTGGATGTCAAATTATAAATATCCCAATCAAGAAGCCAAGCACGAGGAACTGGTTCAATATTTAAAAGCCCAAAAAGATACCATTACGAATGTCAGTAATACGATGTATATGAGTCTTGCTGTTGCCCAAGGTTTCTTGAAAAACATGCCGGACTCTATCAAAGGTGAATC
>JANMYC010000916.1:0-4786 GCA_031381715.1 Saprospiraceae bacterium | reverse complement strand
GCTCAGCGCTGGGATGCCTTGATAATTGAGCAGAAAGAGACTGAAAAGGAGATTTATTTCATAGATAAAGGCGTGAAATTACCTTTTTTTCTCACCGAATGGCAACACAAGCATATTATAAAAGCGCACCCTGATGGCACATCTTCCATCATCGATGATATTCATTTTGAGTCATTACCGCTCGTTGGATGGTTATTTTATCCCATTTTATGGCTTCAATTCAATAATAGAAAGCCCATTTATAAGGCTTTTTTCTCCAAGTAGCGCGGAACTGGTGTTCCGCACTACTTCTATTCAAATATTTTAAAAGTATAATCCCACTCGTTTTTCTCATCTTTCAAATGCTTCTCTTCTGAAACCAAATGCCATTCATTGGTATTTATTTCAGGAAAAAAGACAGACCCCTCTGTATTTTAGTCCACTTCTGTGATATTATTTTTATCCATAAGGTGCATCGTTTGTTTATAAATTTCGCCGCCACCTATGATAAAAACCTCTTCTTCGCCATTCTCTTTTGCTAATTTCAAACCTTCCTCCACGGAGTGTACTATCACACAACCAGAAGCTATATAAAATGGATTTCGGGTCACGATGACATTCGTACGCTTGGGCAACGGGCGTCCAATACTTTCATAACAATTACGCCCCATAATGATGTGGTGATTCAGCGTCACCCTTTTAAAATAAGCAAAATCGGCGGGCAAATACCAAGGAATTTCGTTATCTTTTCCAATAACACCATTGTGAGCCGTGGCTACTATTGCGGATATAATCATACTTTAAATGTATATTTTTGTAAGAACTTAGACATTAATCGCTTGCGCGATAATTAGCCACTGATTTTACTGATTAAGACTGATTTTACGCTGATTTTCAATAAATTAGCTGTAAAATCAGCGTAAAATCAGCGTAAAATCAGTCTTAATCAGTAAAATCAGTGGCTAATCGGAGCGTCAGCGACTAAATAATTAAGTGGTTACTTTTTTTAATAAAAAGCCTATAAGATTTTGAAAATCTTATAGGCTCCTTTCCCTTTTAAAATTTTACTCAATAATCTTTTACTCAATTTCTACTTGATTCAACGCAAATTTGCGCTCTTGAGCACCGTGTTTTTCTAATTGATTCCGAACACGGTTCGCGAAATGCGTCATTTTATTTTTTTCAGAAGCCGACATATTCAAGTTATTATTCTCGTCTTCATAAGGTGAAACAGGAAGCGCATAAAAACGCTGTTTCCCTTTTTCAAAAGGCGTATAACGCACCACGGGGATGTAATAATAGTCCTCGATGGAGGTCTGATTCTTTTCTTTTTTTATATTTACTTCAAAAACTATCCCCCCCTCAGTATTCACGAACGGTTGCGCCGAAATGAAGTTACCGAGCGAATAAGCAGTCAGATAATTATGCGTTTTGTTCCCTACTGTAACAGTTTCATTTTTAATAGGTTCAACCACGTGCGGATGCGAACCCACCACCAAATCACTTCCCCACTGATGCATCAAGCGCGCCAAAGCTCTTTGATTACTATCTTCATCCAATTGATGTTCCTCGCCCCAATGCAAAAATGAAATAATGAAATCGGGTTTCATCGCCTTAGCCTTCTGCATATCTTTTTTATAGACATCCATATCCAATCGATTGACTATCGCGGGCGGCTTTGGCGAAATGCCGTTAGTATGATGTGTATAATTTAAAAGAGCTATTTTAAAGCCATTTTTATAGATAATCAAAGGATAAACAAGGTTTTTATGGTCTTGATTTTTAAAAGTGCCCGTGTGTACGAAGCCATTTGACCTGATTTCGTCTAAAGTGTGGTTCACGCCCAATAAGCCGCCGTCGAGTGAATGGTTATTAGAAGTGACTAAAACATCAAAACCGCCTTTTTTCAAAGCTTCCGCCAATTGGTCAGGGCTTTTAAAATTCGGATATCCCGTGTAAGGTGGTGTAGCAGCAAGCGTACATTCTAAATTGCCAATCACAAGGTCAGCTTGCTCAAATATAGGTCTGATATATTTAAAACAATGGTCATAATTATATTCTCCTCCGCTCACCTGAGCCGATTCAATTTGTGGCAATTGCGACATTATGTCCCCCGCAAACATCAGGCGGAGGGTCTGAGCTTCCGTTACAGGAGCATTTTTCTCTATTTTAGGTGCTTTATACTGAGGGGGTGGCGTTCTCTCTTTTTTTTGATTTCCAGATAAAAAGAGAAAAGGAGTGGTCAGTAATAAAAAGATTCTCGTTAGCATTGTTCATTCAAAGTTGGTAATTTGTTCGATAAAATTGGGTAGCTGTCGTTAATTATTTCGTTATTAAAATTAATGCTCGGATAGTATTTTTTTCAAAACTTCAAGGTTTTTTTTACGGTCAAAAATAGCTTCCACCGGGATTTTGAAACCCTTAATTGCTTGAGATTCTATATCGTCACCTAACCCTAATTTTTTAAATAGTTCATACTCTTTAGTATTTTCTATTAAAACATATTGCTCCACAAGTTTTTTTCGAGTATCTATAATCCAATATTCAGTAACACCATGACTGGCATAATCTTTAAATTTTATACCTCTATCCCGCTTTTCAGTCCCTTTTGAAAGCACTTCTACCACCCAGTTAGGGGCTGGATAATGGGTCTGTGCAGTAGTAAAAGTATCAGCGGTTATTTTATTCCAAAAAACAATATCAGGCTCATAATCATTTCGAGTCAAACTCACCATCGCCTTCTCGCTTTTTACCGTGCCAAACTCATGCGAATTGACATAATAAAGCGATAAACCATGCAGTAAACTCACAGCTTCTGAGTGTCCATCAGCTACGGGCGAGTTTTCGATAATTTGCCCGTTAATAAATTCAGCTTTTATATCCTCTGTAACCCATTCATAGAAAGAAAGGCGTTTTTGATGCTCTTGCTCCAAAGCCTTTTGCAAATCCTGAACAATCTGAGGCAAATCAGGCTGCTCTAAAAGTTGTTCTTTCCATTCATTAAGTAGCATGAATATTACATTTTAAACCAAATTTAGGTCAAATTTAGTTGAAATCCAAATGAAAAATTTTGAATTTACTTGACATCACGCCCACACCTTACACCCCTCAGTACAATTGGTACAAATCTCTATTTTATCCCGTCCTTTCAATATCGCTTTTCTGAAACCCTTGTAAGCCCCATTGTACCATATTTCTTTGAAAGTTGTTTTTTTCAAATCTCCCAAACGGTACTCTGCATCTTTATCAAAACAACAAGGCACTACCAAACCATCCCACGTAATCACGCATGAATGCCACAACTTCCAACAATGATTGACCAGCGCATTTTTGAATGTCCATTTTCCATCCTCCATTTCTTGATAGCGGGCGTATTTATCAATTGTGGGAATTAAATCATTACCATTTTCGTAGTCATACACCTGTGCAGTCTTCAATTTCACTTCATCTACCCCGATTTCTTCGGCTAATTTATAAATTTCAGGTATTTGATGCTCATTGGGTTTTACCACCAAAAATTGAAAAATAATGTGCGGTGTTTTAGAATTCATCTGCTTTTTCCATTTCACCATATTGCGTGCACCTTGCAGCACATTCTCCAATTTCCCTTCCTTTCTATAACTTTCATACGTCTCTTGAGTGGTACCATCCACCGAAATAATGAGCCTATCCAAACCACTTTCGATGGTTTTTTGAGCGTTTTTATCGCTTAAAAAGTGGGCATTGGTGCTTGTGGTAGTATAAATGCCTTTATCATGGGCATATTTTACCATGTCTAAAAAGTTAGGATTGATGTACGGCTCGCCTTGAAAATAAAAAATGAGGTACATCAATTCTTGATGCAATTCATCTATCGTTTTACGGAAAAAATCCTCTTTCAAATTGCCCGTCGGGCGGGAAAAAGCCCTCAAACCACTTGGGCATTCAGGGCAGCGCAAATTGCAAGCAGTCGTCGGCTCAATTGAAATAGTAAACGGCATACCCCATTGAATAGGGCGGCGCGTCCATTTCGTTAAAAAATAGGATAAAAAGACTTTGGAAGCATTAAAAATGCGGCGAAAGGTGAGTTTTGAGATAAAATTTAGGGTATCGGCTGCGTATAATTTCATGCTTTTTTAAATTATAGATTATGAATTATGGATTATATGAATATTTCAAGAGCAATAGTTCATAATCTATAATTCATAATTAAAGTCTCATTTTTTTTCACAAATCATAACAAAAGCGGGTGGAAAATTGAGCGGAACAAAATTAATATCAATATTGCCAAATATCGCTTTGTACATCTTTTTAATCATCGTAGAATAATGAAATTGAATATATAATCCCCTCTTTTTTAAAGCATTAAAACAACCTTTTACGATGGATTGTGACAATTCATCGGGCAAGGCAACGAAAGGAATAGCAGAAATAATATAATCTACTTCCTTAATATTCATCTTTTTCATGTAGTCTTTAAGCAACTCGGCGGAGTCTTCAATCAAGATAAAACGCTCATCCTTGATACCCCTCAGTATTTCACAAAATTGGGGATTAATTTCAAAACACAAAAGCCGTGCATTAGGCTGCATGTGCTTCAAAATCTCGAAAGTCATGACGCCATCGCCAGCCCCCAATTCCACTATTACCTTCGCGTGTTTGAAATTAATGGGCTTTATCATCTCTTTTACGAGGAACTTAGAACTTCTGACGATTGCGCCCGTAGTCCTTAAATTGCGAAGACTTTCTTTAAAAAAAGACAGAGTTGTATTCATTAAAAATTGATTGATGCTCTCAATAAGTCATGCCTAAAATTTCATTATTGAAA
>JANMYC010000912.1:0-3211 GCA_031381715.1 Saprospiraceae bacterium | reverse complement strand
GCTTCTTTTCATAGAGATAAACACTGAAATCAAATCCTAACATTATAATCGGTAGAGCTCTATTTAAGCTTATGGCATTTGAAAACGACTGGGAATCAGGAGTTTTGCCCGCAAGTGCTCGTTCTATTCTATCAATATCCTGTTTCTCGAATTTGTCAAATTGAAATTTAGCTGCCCTATTAAACCATGAAAATCTATCAAATGTACCAGTATTCTTAAATTTTAAATATTCACTTTCTGTAATATAGGATAATTGATATTTGGCTAATTCAAGCCCCGGAGTACCGATATATTCATCGGCATTATCCATGATTTTTGAGTAGTTTTTCTCAACGATAGTCGCCACCCAATCACTTTTGCCGTAAAGAGCAATCAAGCGTAAAAGTGGTAAATAAACATCAATATCTTGGTTTGGGTTTTTGATAAATTCCTCAAAAGCATCCTTTGCCAATGTATCATCATTGATAAAAAGGGCATATTTGAGCAAATAATCGTCTATATATTGAAACTCCGCTTTATAAAATTTCGGCTGTTTAGTGCGGATAATGTTTCTAATCGTTTGATAGTCCTCAAATCTTTTAGCTGATATAAGTCCATCAGTGAGCGTAAAAAAAACGTCCATCACACCCGCTCCTTCTGCAAAATCACTGTTAAATGATTTGTGTTCAAATGTCTCTTTTAAAAGCGTAAAGAGTTCATCCGTTGTTTTTATACGCTCAGCGTATTCGTACCAGTTGTCTGGATTGGTGAATAATGAATCCATTTTTTCTACATTTACTTATCTTAAACCCTAATTTACTTAGCTATTTATACTCTCAATTCAACAACCCTTTCGCTCTTTCCAACGCACCCGCTAACCCCTCAGTATCTGTACCGCCTGCGGTGGCGAAGTCAAAAAAACGTCTATGGTAATAGAATTTTCTATACTATCCAAGAAATTAAACTATTCTTAATTGCAAAGTCATAACTTATAATCATTATACTATCAATATTAAATATTGCTTGATACGCTTTTAAATTTTGCCTTAATTTATCTTGCATTGGATTAAGATACGTATCTTGATTTGGTAAAACTTTTACTAAATGTACAATTTTAATAGTTGTATTTATATTTGGATGCAAAAATGGCAGACAAGATTGAGTCCCACTTCTATTGGTAAGTACCATAGAAACAGCATGAATAGATTTATCCTTCAATTCATTAAGCCAATGGTCAACAGTGGTAGAAATAGATAAATCTTGAGGCAGAAATTTAGGATTCAGTGGATTGTCAAATGCTTTGAGTTCAATTAACCATAATGTATCACTCGCTATATCAAACCAGCAGACATCTGTTTCTTTAACACCTTTTCCTTTGATTCTTAAATAAGCAGGACAAGTGCCAAATTGAAAGTAATTCGCATCAGGAAACTCTACCTTAACTCCATTTTCTTCTATAAGGTTACTCATGCTAAATTAGCTTTTAAATCATCATTATACATTAATAATGATTCATTTATAATACTATTATCTGGTAATATTCCGTCTATCAAATCATGAAAATTAGCTTGTACCGATTTTCCAATTTCTTTATCTAAACTCCAACAATTTATATGAACGCTCTCTCTTTTAGCACATATAGCCATTTGTTTTATAACAAAATAGCTATGAGATGCTATAAATATTTGAATACCTGCTTTACTCATTTTTACTAACATTTCTACTAACTCTCTTACTGCATTTGGATGCAACGCAGTTTCTGGTTCATCCATAAATAATATGGTTCCTTTTTTAATTTGTCTATTATTTATTAGAGTTGTTAAAATACCTATTTTTTTTATTCCCTCAGCAGTTTGCTGCATAGCAAATTGCTGATTGCCTTTTTTGAAAATAAAGGGCTGTTCTGGTTGTCCAGTTTGTTCGATTTTACCTTCAAACAAATCCTCTAAAGTTTTATTGACCGAGCTTAATTCCGTTGGAACACGTCCTCTTGATGTTTGTATATTGAGTGCCTTAATTAAATCAAGATAAGTATCATCAAAGCCTTTTCCAAAAAAACTTTCACGCATAGAGCGAATATCATTAAAAGCAGTCAGAACTTCTTTAGCTGGTATAAATAACACATTCATGCTATCATCTGGGAGTGGCTTAACCCCATTTTCTATACCGTGCGTAATTGAAGATTCTGTTCTTTCACCAAAAGAAAAATTAATGGGTTGGTCATACTTCGGATTTTGAATTTGAACTTGAATCTCTACTTCAAGTTTATCATTAGACCCTTTTTGGACTAAATCTCCCAATCCATTTTTTCGAGGCATGAATGTATCTTGAAGTTTTTCTGCTAATTCCTTTCTAAAAGAAACTTCTCCATTTCTTCTTTTTAAACTATATACTTCTAATGATTTTGCTGTGGCGTAGAGCAATTTGAGAATACCTGTTTTTCCTGTATCATTTTTTCCTATAATAATATTAATATCTGGTATGTCATTCAAATGCAAATCAGAATGAACCATAAAATTTTTAATTGAAATATCTTTTATCATTTATTTCACTTTTTAGTAATAATTCTAATAATGAACTCTTTTGAAATCAAATTTAAACAATATCCAATAAATCCAATAAAATTAATTCAACAACCCCTTCGCTCTCTCCAACGCACCAGCTAACCCCTCAGTATCCGTGCCACCTGCGGTGGCAAAAGTGGGTTGACCACCGCCGCCGCCTTTGATGTCTTTAGCGAGTTCTTTGACCATTGCGCCAGCGTTCCAATTTTTAGCCTTTGCCAAGTCGGGGCTGATACAGATGGTCAATTGTGGTTTATCATTGGACACGGTGCCGAATACGATGATGACGTTGCCCACCTCTTTTTCAAGATTCGTAGCCAATGTTTTCACCGCATTCGCATCACCCAAATTGATTTGTTTTACAAGCGTTTTAACACCTTGAATATCAATGAATTGTGAGCGTAAATCTTTTTGTAAAACGGATGCTTGCTCGATGTACATGGCTTCTATTTGCTTGCGAAGTGCTTTATTTTCATCCAATGCAGATTCTACTTTTTTAGCAGTTTCTTTTGGATTTTTGAAAATATCACGGATTTTATCCAACTCAGCCAATTCAGTATTGATATAAGCCTCCGCACCATCAGCCGTAACGGCTTCGATACGGCGAACACCCGCTGCCACTGCACTCTCCGCCACGATTTTGAATAAGCCAATTTCGCCCGTCGCTT
>JANMYC010000908.1:0-5425 GCA_031381715.1 Saprospiraceae bacterium | reverse complement strand
ACTTCTTTTCCATTAAAACGACCATCCCAACCTACATTTTCAGCAGTTGGAAAAATACGGTCAGTGGCGTACATCATTTCACCCCATCGACTGAATATTTTAAAATTATCTATACTTATTACAGTTTTTCCACCATAGATTTGATAAAGTTCGTTCACGGCATCACCGTTAGGAGAGAAAGCAGTGGGTGCATAAAAAAGATTATTTCTTCTGATAGTCACTTGCGTCACCCCCGTTTTAACACAGCCCAACTCGTCAATTGCCGTGATACTGTACGTTTCAGAATCAAATGGTTTCACAATTGTGTCCAAAACCCGAATCGTCCTATTTGTCCAAAAGAAAGTATCCAAAGGGCGATTGGCTACCGCAAATAAACGGAAACTATCCCCCAAAGCCACTTCAGCGCTGGGCGCCATGTAGAGATTAAAAGGAGTGGGATTCGGCACTTCTACCGTAGAATTCAGTTTACACCCATTTTTATCAATCAATGTAATCGGATATATTCCTGGTTTCAGTTTATCAATAAAAATCTTCTGTCGGAAGGTATCGGTATTAAAAATCAGTGAAAAAGGCGGAGTCCCCCCTTTAATGCTATCAATAGCTACTACCCCATCTTTACCATCCCGACATCGGGGCGATTGAACCACATAAGTAACCGTATCAGGCGGCGGAATGATGATGATATCCACATCATCTTTCATCTCACAAGCATTATTAAAAGTAACTTTTACGGAATATTGTGATGTTTTTCTTGGACGCACCGTTATTGCCGCTGTTTTTTCACCCGTACTCCATTCATAAAGGCAATTTCGACAATTGGGGATTTCGGCATTCAATTTCACGGGTTCGAAGGTACATACAAGCGTGTCATTCCCAATATCCATATCCGATATACAATTAATTTTAACAATCCAAAAATCATTCGTAGTATTTATTATGGTATCTCTATCTCTATTATCTTCAGACTTATCGAAACTCTTATTTGAGTTAGATAAACCACATATCAAGTATGAACCATCTCTAAATTTCACTAATTCAAATGGTACATCATTTTTATCACCACCTATAGTCTTTTCCCATATTTTTTTACCGTTTTCATCCAAATAAAGAATCCACATATCAAATATACTTTTCAATGAATCTTCTTTATTACCAGACGCCAATGAAACAGTTTGACCCGCCACTAAAAAATAACCAGTTTTATTTTGGTCAATACCTGTTATGTAATCATTCGATGCACCTCCGTAGGATTTGTCCCATATTTTTTTACCATTTTTATCAATTTTAACGAGCCAATAGTCTGACTCCCCATAGTTCAAGGATTCTTTATCTCCTACATTAGATGATTCACTAAATCCTCCTATTACTAAAGTTTCATCCTTCAATTCCTGAATATCATACGGCACATCTTGCCCTTCGCCACCATATCGTTTGTCCCATAATTTTTCACCACTGGGTGAAATTTTTACAATCCAAAAATCTTTTACTCCTTGTTGCGACTCTGATCTATCACCTGATGCCCCCGAACTACTGCCCACAGCAATAATGAAATTGCCATCTTTGGTTGCGGTTAGGGCTGTTGGGCTTTCCTCATCACCATCGCCACCGAAAGTTTTATCCCATATTTTATTACCACTCGCATCTAATTTCAAAACCCACAAATCCAGCCCATATCTTCCACCTCTATTCGATGCTGCAGTTTTATCACCTCCAGCTGGTGAATTAGAATGGGCAGATATGATATAGCTACCATCAGATAACTTAAGAGCATTAAAAACCTCGTCTTTTCCAGCACCACCATAACTTTTTTCCCACACTTTTGTCCCATTAGGCCGCACTTGAATCAACCAAATATCCCATTCCCCTTTATAAGCAGTAGTTTTATCACCTCCAGGACTTGAGCGACTGTTACCTATTAAAAGATACCCCTCAGTATTTTGAATAACTTTAAAGCAAATATCCTCCCCGTCACCACCGTATCTTTTATCCCATAATTTATTACCCAAGCTATCTATCCTTACTACCCAATAGTCGCTACTTCCTCTCGAGACTTCGCTTACATCAAACCCCTTCTCAGATGATGTAGACCCGCATAATAAAAAACCTTCATCATCAGTTTTAAAAGCAGAATTCATGGATTCCCATCTACTGCCACCAAAGGTTTTATCCCATTGTACAGTCGGTTGAGAAATTAAAATGTTTGAAAAAAGGATAAAAAAGAAAGCACATAAAAGAGCCAATAAGGAAGACTTATTGAATAGAGAAGAGATTTTTTCATGTTTTAAATTACATAAAAAAGCTCTAATTGGAAAAGAAAAAAATCTAATATTCGAGTCGGAGTGGTTGTTCTTTTCCTTATTCTTGAATATCAAAGATTTAAAAAAGATGTTCATGTTTGCTCAAAACCGTTTGTTTATTAAAAAACAAAGATATATGCTTTGCCATTAAAATGCTGTATTTAATATAAAAATGACAAATTTTAACTTATATTAAAAAACGAATATGTATAAAATAAATCCTTCTACCCAGATTGTATATATACTGTTTAAACATAAAATTATTCATTAAAACACTTTATTAGATGCCTTAAAACGCCCAAACGCTGTATAGTATTGCTTTTATTTAAAATACCCATCAATTATCACTAAAAAGCCATTTATAGGCGCCTTCGAACTCTCTTGCCCAAAACCATTCAGCGTGTTTACCATCCTGTTTTATGACCGTTTTGATATCATTTTCAGAATAACCGATACCCCTCAGTATAGCCGTCATTTTGTTAATTTCTGAGACCAAATTTTGAGATTCATTCTGCCCTGCCATGAAATAATACTTCATCGGCTGTCGTTTCCCAATCATCTGAACATTGGCATAACAGGAATCATTGAACCAAAAAGCGGGAGAAAAAATGACTGCTTTACTGAAAGTCTCTTGATAATTATCAGCGATATACATCGAAATCAAGCCCCCCAAAGAACTCCCACCAATGCCTGTGTGCCCCCTATCCGACTGCGTGCGATAATGAGAATCTATGTACGGTTTGAGCGTTTCTACTACGAATTGAGCATATTTTCGACCTTCACCTCCGCCATATTGTGGATTGCGCCAAGCGGAATATTCCTCCAATCGCCTATCACCGCCATTATCAATCCCGACTACAATGCAGTTTTTTGAGCCCTGCGTGGAGAGTTTATCCAAAGTTTCATCCACTTGCCACTCTCCCGAAAAACTCGTGCTTTTATCAAATAAATTTTGAGCATCCTGCATGTATAAAACTGGAAAACGACCCTCCAAATCACGTTTGTACTGAGGGGGTAGATAGACCCAAATTTTACGTTTTCGACCCAATTGTGGCATATCGAAATCAGTGCTCATAATACTCACGTTTTCGGAGGCGGTACTGCCATTGGGCGGCATTTTCACTTCCCAACCATCTATTTTTAATAAAATATTCATCTTCCGACCCGAATAAATCAGCGTTCGATTTGGTATAAAACCATTTTGAAGTGAGCCTTCAACTGTCCGCCACGAACCGCGTGTAAACTTAAAATTATGCGTTCCTACTGAGGGGGTAAACGTTATTTTTAAAGTCCCATTTTTTTGCTTTTTTAAAACGAATTTTTCATCGTTCGGATTCCATTGATTGAAAGTACCCGCTACGTAGATTTTATCAGAAAGCTCAACACCCGATGGAATAGAATTAACAGTAATTGTCAATTGCGAAAACAGGCTTAAACCATTGAATATCAATAGTTTAAAAATAATTAACTTTTTCATGAAAGAGGAATTGATGGATAAATTTATTTTTGGAATAAACCAATAATTTTAGGAAAGAAAATAATACTGCCTGTTAAAACGGCTCCCATAGCTGTAATGAGGACAGCGGCAGCCGCCACATCTTTCGCTTTACCCGCCAACGGATGATAATCTGGCGAAACCAAATCTACTACGAATTCAATAGCCGTATTGAATGCTTCCGCCGCTAAAACCATGGCAAAAGCGATAATGACAATACTCCATTCCGTTTTATCTATTTTTAATAAAAAACCTACTATTGTCACCAACACAATGGCGAATAGATGAATTTGAGCATTTTCCTGGGTTTGTACCAAAGTTTTTATTCCTTTAAATGCAAATCCAAAGCTTTTAATTCTGTTTTTATAATCCAATGGCTTTGTAAAAAATGTTAGATGTTAGACGATAGATGTTAAATATTGAATACTAAAATATTGAATGTTAATTGTTTTAAAATGGCTTTATAAATGATTGACCATCAATATTTTATGAATTATATAGTCGAAAAAGGGTGGTCTATCTTCTACTGATATCCATAAATTTTTACCTCACTGCTGATATGGAATCCTTACAAAATTGATAATAGCCTTTTATACCCAAACGCTCCTCAGAAGGTCCACTAATCGTTTGAAATTCAATGCAATTGAATTGAGGTGTATAAAAAATATGGTCAGTAGGCACTTCCAAAAGCGAAATATAGCCATCATTTCTATCCGGGCGATAGCCTCTACGACTATCATTTAGGTTCGCAGAGCGCCGAAATTGCTGAATTTCATAGGACGACGCGTGAATATTGTAATCCCCGATGGTAATAGCTGGGCTATTCAATCGCTTAGTATAAGCTGAAACCGTATCCAATTGCTTTTGAAGTTCCAAATACGCCGCTGAAAATATGGGCGGTGCGATATAAGAAGCAATAATATATATATTCCCTTTTGATTTTGAATAAGGATTTTTGAAACCCAAAGCCAAATTCGGAATCATTCCACAATAAAATGTATCACAACTTGAGAAGGGGAATTTTGAAAATAATTTCATGCTGTACACATCCAAACCCACTAATTCGCAACTGTATGGATAGGTATTGGACAGCGAATCATTCAATATTTTTCTCCATTCAGGCGTCACTTCTTGGACGGAAACTATATCCACACCCGTTTTTTTAATGGAAGCAAGCGTCGCACCATAATCGCTATTGCTCGCACTCATATTAAATTGAGCCAATCTGATGATGGGTTCGTCGGTCACTTTGGGCGGAACCATGGCTGTATTAGTGGTATTTCTGAGGTATAAACAAAGAAATAAGCAGCTAACAAAAGCCACCATAGTTAAACGAGGTTTTTTAAATGCTAAAAATAAGATGCCTAATATCCAATATCCTATCGAAATTTGGGATGAAAAGCGCGCCCACCATTTAAAAACAGTAAAATTGGGCGTGTATATGCAAAATACAACACCTAAAACTAATATTATTGAAATTATATAAAATAATACCTTATTCTCTTGCTCCGGTTTTGATTCGAAAAGATTCATAGTGGCAAAAATAAAAAAAATTCAACGTGTTTGAACTTGTGATAAATATATTTTAAAAACTATCTGTCAACACGCATACTTTTTTCAACCGCTTTACTTC
>JANMYC010000096.1:0-1883 GCA_031381715.1 Saprospiraceae bacterium | reverse complement strand
GCTTTTCAGATTCACGGCATTGGGCGTATTGGCGAGTTGCACCCCCTCAGTATAAGCCTGTAATTCGCTGTTTTGCTGTAAAAATTTGAGATTAATCGGCTCGGAATCTATCAATTCATTTTTTGGATTATAGCTTTCCTTGAAAACCTCCGTTTGAAGGTATAAAAGAGATGCCATCTCGTGCACGCACAAACCGCCACCGTCAAAATTGCAATTGCATTGACCGATAACTGTCGGTTTGGTGTAGTCGTGAATCGTGGCTCTATACGTTGCGCCACCCACATCGCCCTGTACCCTAAATGTCGCTTTAGCCTTTTCAACATCTAACCGCAGTAACTCAATGCCCCCTCGTGCTATAATACTTTGCGCTCGCGCTCTGACGAGAGAATTGGACATGCGCGACAAGTATTGATCTATATAATTACTCATTTTTATAAAAGTAAAAGTACTTTTTAAGCGAAGTGAAATCTCGCATTTTGCAAAACCGCAAAAATAAAGGGTTTAGAGGTAAAACTTTCTTTTTTTCAAATTAAAAAATAAAATTAGGAAAGATAAGTAGGCGTAAAAAGATAGCGGGGTTTATTTAGCCAAACTATTTAGCTAAGTGTGGAGGGGGTACGAAAGGCGCACAACAAAAAATGGAGCAAGTTGTCCACTTGCTCCATGATTAGGAAGGCTGATTATTTCACCGCCTATCCATCAATGCTTTTTTAAAAAATACCCCGTGCCGCGTCAAATTATAATCCCAATCCTTGAACAAACGGGGTGCCCACTGCGGGTCAAAAACCCAAACGACCCATGAAATCCCTTTTTCATCGCAATATTGCATCATCGCATCGCCATACGATTCGTCGCTGATGACAGGGACATGCGCGCCTTGCTCCTCCGCTCCGCTAAAACCGATTTCAGTTAAAATAACGGGGTATTTTTCTTTCACAAAACCCCAATCCTTAGTCCATTTTTCCGCCCACGGTTTTTCACGTTTCATGGGATATGGGTGCGACACATACGCGACCCCCTCAGTATTAAGCGGGTCAGTGGCAATCGGCGTGAGGTCATAAGCCCAATTGAAACCCGCCACCAAAGGAATAGCCGTATTGCCATGCGCTCGGATGATGCCGATAATTTCCTCCATGAGTTTTTTCCATTCTGCCCAAGAGCAAGTGCCTAATTGACCATTGTAAGTGGTTGGCTCGTTGAATAATTCAAAAAAAGCGACGGTGTTATTGCCTTTATAATGCTTTGCCAAAGTGCGCCAAAAATCATAAGTTTCCTTGATAGTGGTGTCATAATTATCGCTTTGGTACATCTCGGTGCGTAAATTGCCGATGCTGTGCCAATCCATAATGATGTACATTTTCAACTCTTTTGCCCATTGCACGCCGTCATCCAGTATTTTTAAATAATCTTTTTTACCTAATCTTCGCCACGCTGTCGGGTGTATCGGCAGGCGGACGACATTGGCGCCCCACTTTTTCATTTCCTCAAAATAGGCTTTATTCCAATGTTCAATTTTCAGCAATCGCTCAGGGTCGCTCGCATTGAGACCCCTTAGTATAAACGGGCTATCTTGCCCAACGACAAATTGATTGCCTTTCACTTTTATCTGAGGTAATTCAGTAGATTGTGTTTTAGCTTGAAAAACGATGCCCGTAAGCATAATCAGGCAAGCTATTTTTTTAATTAAAATGTTCATTATGGATGTATTTGTAATTGTGCCAGAACTGTAAATAATTATTATGTGGGTGCAACTAAAATTTGTAGAAAAATACTTGAAAGCACAACTACGTGTATGTTACCACGAATTTTACGAATTTACGAATTTAACCAATCTACGTGTTGACAACAATTTTATCGAATTTTACTAATAAATTGCCCTTAAG
>JANMYC010000850.1:0-2100 GCA_031381715.1 Saprospiraceae bacterium | reverse complement strand
ATTCGAGCCTGCCAGCCTAACTTTGGTCATTCGGGCAGGGAACTCGTCTTCCCAGAATAAAAATCTGGTTATGTTTTAAATTGTTTTTTTAGAAATCTTTTACCCGCCGCTGATTTGAGGTATTTCTCTCTGATTCGTGCCGCATCTCTACCAAATGTGTTCTCCGTGTAAACAACTACCCAAGGAATAAATGACAATGTAAATTTACTTTTTCCAGCATTGTATTCAGCCAAACGACGGTCTAAGTTTTCAGTCATTCCAACATAAAGCATTCCATTGACCTGACTTTTTATGATATACACTGTTATTTCCTCCATTTTGAATGAAAATTTTAGTGAAAAAGGCAAAAAAAAAGGCCAACTTTTCAGTTGACCTCTAAAATTTGTAGTCCGTACGAGAGTCGAACTCGTCTTCCCAGAATGAAAATCTGGTGTCCTAACCGATAGACGAACGGACCGAGCTACATATTTTATAATGCTTTTTTCGTAAAGCGATGCAAAGGTAAAGGACTTTTATAAATTGTCAAATTTTTTTTTACTTTTTTTTAAAAAAAATGAAACGATTTTTACTTTAAACCTCTGGGATTAGCGTTTTACTATTATTTTGAGAAAATCAAGAAAAATAAATTTTAAGCACTTTAATTATTGTGATTTTTACACTAACTTTGCATCTCTTAAAAATGTTAGTTTTTTTAAACCAATATATCAACTCAACATGGCAAAAATTAAAATAGCTATCAATGGCTTCGGAAGAATAGGTCGTATCACTTTCCGCAATTTAGTAAAAATGGATAATGTGGAAGTAGTGGCAATCAATGACCTTACTGATAACAAAACCCTTGCTCATTTATTAAAGTATGACTCTGTTCACGGCAGATTTGACGGTACAGTCAGTGCTGATGAGCAATTCCTTCATGTCAACGGTAATAAAATTCATGCTTTGGCTGAAAAAAATCCAGCGGCTTTGCCTTGGGGTTCTTTGGGTGTAGATGTCGTGATTGAATCAACAGGCCGTTTTACAGATTCTGAAACTGCTCAAGCGCATATCCAAGCGGGTTGTAAGAAAGTAATTATTTCTGCTCCTGCTACAGGTGATGTAAAAACTATCGTATTGGGTGTAAATGATGACCAAATCACTGCTGATGCAAATATTTACTCAAACGCATCATGTACGACTAACTGTTTGGCACCAATGGTAAAAGTATTGGACGATGCTTTCGGTGTTGAGCAAGGTTTCATGACAACTATCCACGCATATACTGCCGACCAAAGCCTTCAAGATGCGCCTCACAAGGATTTGCGTCGTGCAAGAGCGGCGGCTTATAGCATTATCCCTACTTCAACTGGTGCAGCAAAAGCTGTTGGTCTTGTTTTACCTCACTTGAAAGGTAAATTGAATGGTAATGCAATGCGTGTACCAACACCAGATGGTTCTGTTACTGACTTCGTTGTTACATTGAAAAAAACAGCTTCTGCTGAAGAAATCAATGCAGCATTCAAAGCAGCATCTGAAACAAGCCTTAAAGGTATTTTACATTATGAAACAGACCCAATTGTTTCTATTGACATCGTTGGTCAAAAAGATTCATGTATTTTTGATTCTGATTTGACAATGGTTATCGGCAACACTGCGAAGGTTGTGGGCTGGTATGATAATGAAGCGGGTTACTCAGCACGTTTGGCTGATTTGGCTGTTCGTGTAGGTAATATGGTAGCTGTTGAAGCTTAATCTTATAAAAGATTAGAAAATAGATTCGTTTATTTTTTGATTGAAATAAAAAAGGTGTCTTAAAGTAGAAATGCTTTAAAGACACCTTTTTTGTTTTAATACTTAATCCAATCAACTGTTAAATTCAGGAGTATATACATCGTAACTTGGTTTAATTTGGCGTGATAAAGAAACATGGTAACTATTTGATAATTAATGATTTAGGTAGAAAGAAGTATGCAAAAGGTATTTGTGCACCGATTTGTCAATAATTAAAAAAAGCCATAAAAGATTAGTAAAAATCTTTCACAGCTACTAAAAGTTTGCAAAAGATTATAGGTCTTTGCATTGTAAAAAAATAAAACAATGCAAAATAAGACCAATCCATTGGAA
>JANMYC010000835.1:0-8168 GCA_031381715.1 Saprospiraceae bacterium | reverse complement strand
ACCTTTAAAAGATAGACGGCTTCGCTCAATTCCTTTTGAAACCAAGTAATTTACGACCGATTTTGCTCTGTTTTCGGATAATTTAAGGTTGTATTCGTCACTGCCCTCACTACTTGTATGCCCTTTTACGAGGATTTTCATCGTTTTATCGCGTTGCAAAAGCAAAGTGAGCATATCTATTTGAGCAAAAGAAACAGGGTCTAAATCAGATGAATTGAAGTTAAATAAGACTTTATTTAAAATTAAAACATCACCTTTTATGACTTTTGGAGACGTGGTATTAGCTGTAACTTCTTGAGTTTTGTTATTCTTTTCCGATTTGTTTTTTTCAATATTTCCACTGGTTTCAGCATTTTCACGCTTATCAGCTGCCGGCTTTAATTTTGAATCCTCGGGAGAAGTGACCTTAGACGAATTAGGCTCGTTAGATTTGGGTTTTTCATTCGAAACAACTACATTTTCATCCATCTCAAATGAGCGGGCTGGCATTTTAGTATCCAAAGCCTCCTCTATCGCTATTTCATCAAAAAAGGCTTTATGGTGGTGGTATCTATTGGATTGCAATTGAGTTTTAGCGTTGGAGAAAAAATTACCAATAATAAAATGCTTAAAAGGCTCTCTTGCCGTGAACGAATCCCGCACAAAAGTCCACTGCGCCCCGTTTGTATAATTAACGATTTGGCTATTATTGACCAGCGGTTTTAATTTTAAACGATAAACACTATCCGTAAAAAAAGGCTTCGTGACAAAGGCAACACCGATATTATTAGTCCCTTCACAAAGGAAATGTACCCAATATGAAATATAGTATTTTTTACCGACCGTCAAAGGTTTTACCAATGAACCATGCATATATTCGCGCAATTCACGGGCATCATCGCCCATAACAGTGCCGTAAGTGATGATTCCAACCACATTATTGCCCTCTTTTGCCATGAATCTCCATTTATTCATCGCTCTATTAGTAGTAGCGATGGCAGGAATCGAGCTATAAAGCGTGGCTTGTGCCCGCGAAGCCACATTCCACCCCAAGGCTTTATTGATATGAAACTCGCCCGGAGGAATCAAAGTATTGGAGTCTTTTGGTATTTCAAAACTTGGATTCACGACTAAGTTCTGACCCCTCAGTATAGAGAGGCTTCCAAACACCATAATTAGTAAAATAAACGCAGACTTTTCTCTAAGCATTGAATTAGTAATATTCATTTCTAATAATATTTTGTGCAATACTAATCTTACACCAAATGAATACTAATACTAAAATCAAGCCAATGCGATGAATTTATACCTTAAATTGAGTATCAAACTGACAATTCAAGGGCAGTCAAATGTATAATTCTGTTGGATAAGCTTAATCAAATCTTCTTTTTTTTCAATTAATTCAGAATCCAAATTCAACCATTCAGCCGCTTTTTTAAAAAGAGGAAGGGAACTGAGATTATTTTTACGCCATTCAGAAAGTGCCTCAGCATTCTTGGATTTGGAAAGTTTACCCCCCTCAGTATTTTTCACCAAAGAATGATGAAAAAAGGTTGTTTTAGTAAATGATTCATTCCCCATAGTTTGAGCCAAGTGCATTTGAGCTGCCGTAGAATGAAGCAAATCCTGCCCTCTCACTATAAAATTGATGTTAAAATGAGCATCGTCCATCAAAGAAGCGACTTGATAGGCAGGCAATCCGTTTTTCTGTAAAACGACGAAATCACCCGTTTCGGCATCCAACTGAATAGGATTTATCACATTATGCCATTCGTTAAAATGTATAAAAGTATCCTTTTCCACTTTTATGCGCCAAGCTGAATCTTTTTGATGGATTTGAGAAGGTTTTATACTATTATTTCGGCAAGTATTCGGGTACAAACCATTTATAGAATTCTGTTGAATATCCCGTCGAGAACAGTTACATTCATATAAAAGCCCTGTTTCTTGAAGCCGTTTTAGTCCTTCAAAATACAAATCCAAACGTCGATGTTGCGAGTAATTTTTATTAAAATCATCGGATGAAGTGGGTCCTGAATCATAATCCAAACCGAGCCAATCCAAAGTCATAAAAATATCCTCCACGTATTCGGGACGCATACGGTCAGCATCCAAATCGTCTATTCGCAACAAAGTTTTACCATTAAAAGCCCTTGCAATTGCCCAAGTGGTGATAAATGAAATGCCATTACCCATATGGAGAAATCCACTGGGCGTAGGAGCAAATCGAGTATAAAGTGCTTTTTTATCCACTTTTAAAGGTTTATTTTTACTTTGAAAAGCTAATTTAGAAAGAAAATTGGAATAATTAGGTAATCTTAAGTAATCGACAATTCTCAAATTCGCCCCCATACCCCCAAAGGGGGATTAAATTGTTAAAAAGGCATATTTTTTATCTTTTTTGAGGTGTAATCCCCCTTGGGGGTATGGGGGCAAACTTGAGAATTGTCGGTTATTTTAGCCAAACTACTCATTGGTCTAAAAACCACTTACATCTAAATGCTTTTAAATAAAGTCTTGAATTTCGTTTTTCTGATTATTTTTACAATTGTACGTCATCCATAATTTTTAACTAAACTACATAAAAATCAAAAAATGAGTATTTCAGCCAAACTCGGTTTCTTTTTAATTATCCTCTTTTCAAGCACAAGCTCTTGGTCAAATCCTATTATCAAGTCTGTTGAAGCAGTAAACACGACTATTTCGACTCAAGAGTTGGCTAATGATACGCTTTGCTACGAACTCCGCATTTATACCTGCAATAAAGGCAAATTGAACGACCTCATGAAGCGTTTCCGTAGCTATACAACCAAGATTTTTGAAAGCCATGGCATGACCAACGTGGGCTATTGGACGCCCTTGGACAATCCCGATGAAAAACTCTATTATATCCTCTCCTACCCCAATCGTGCGGCAAGAGAAGCTTCTTGGAAAGCCTTTTCAAGCGATACGCTCTGGCAGCGCGTGGCAAAAGAAAGTGAAGTAAATGGTAAAATCGTAGCAAAAGTGGAAAGTGTTTTCTTGAAAACGACTGATTTTTCACCCAATAATTTCACATCCATCATCAATAACGGCGTTTGGGAATTTAGGATTTACCACGCTACGCCCAATAATTTGCCCATCCTTTTGGAGCGTTTTCGCAGCTTCACAGTCAAGCGTTTTGAACAATATGGCATGATTAATAAGGCTTATTGGACTGCTACCGACGCAGCACAAGGGTCAGATAAAATGCTTTATTATTTCTTAGCGCACCCTTCGGAAGATGCAGCAAAAGCGGCTTTTAATAATTTCCGCAATGACCCAGAATGGATTGCTACCCGCAAAGCCTCAGAAGTAAAAGGCGGTGGTTCATTGACAAGCAAGGTAGAGTCTATATTTATGTATCCAACGGATTTTTCAAAAATTAAATAATGTTTTGGTGCTTAGTGCTTGGAGCATCGTGCTTGGTTGCTAAGCACGACGTACTAAGCACCAAGCACCAAACTATAGTTTTTCAAAAATACTTTTTTACCTTTTTCCGTTAAAACGAAGTCCTCAAAAGTGAGTTGTACACCTGTGAGTTCTTCCAATTGCGGGCGTTTATGGGGTGTAATAATGATGATGTTTTTTGACAATAAAAATAATTGACTGACCAAAGGATACAACTGTTTTTCAGGACATAAGTGCATCGCAAACGAGCAAATGATTGCAGTAAAAATGGGCTCTTCTGCGGGATTATAGCCTAATTTTTTAGTTAATCTGCCTTTTATGACATCTTCAAAGTTATAAGGTAAACAAGCACAATTCGTGTTTTTTCTGTATAATTTAGCGGTAAAAGGGTCAGTACCCAGTATATTTTCATTATTAAAATGCTCGCCCAACAGGCCCCTCAGTATAAGCGTCACTTCTCCGCCACCAGAGCAAAAATCCAATACTTTTGAATAATCAATCCGAGGCTGATTTTGCTCTAATAGAGATTTTATGTACGGAAAATGCGGGTTTTCGTACACATCCGCATGGGCTTTATAGAAGGCTTCCACACCCTTTTCAGCATATTCATCTCGTATGGCTTTTTTCATTGGAAAATTTTAAATGAAAGAGGAATTACAATCTACGAAATAAGCGTAATTTGCATTTTAATAAATCAATAAAATTAACGTATGGCAAATATTGAAATACTCGGAATCATAGCGGGATGTTTAAGTTGCTTGACTTTCATACCCCAAGTTTATCAGACTTGGAAAACCAAGGCAACTAAAGATATATCACTTCCCACCTTTGTTATTGCAGCATTGAGTTGCGTATTGTGGTTGATTTATGGACTCAGTGTAAATCTATTTTCAGTCATTTTTACCAATACTATTGTGTTGGTTCTAACGCTGCTAATGATTTATTTTAAGTTAAGATATAAATGATTTCCAAAAAAGAAAACTTTATAAGCTCTACAAACTTATAACGTTTTTGAAAATAAGCAGGCGTAAAGAAATAAACACTGCTATCGTCGGGCTGAAAAACAGGCAAAATGCGGAGCAAAGCGGAGAATTTTGCCTGTTTTTTAGAGCCGACTTAAAAAGATAGCAGTGTTTATTTTAGCCCAACTACTTATGAAATCAATATATTGATTAATTTTTCTTTTGCAGGCTATTGTAACGCATTTGCATCGTATCCAATAAAGGGTCTTTTGATGGTACCACATATTGCTTATACTTTCTGAAAGGATTCAAATTGATGTATCTTTTAGGATTCAATCTTACATCTTGCATCAAGGCTTGGGTTTGTATCAAAGTCCGATTTAAGCTATGATAAACACTGTCGTTTTTAGCCAATTGACCAAGAGTTCCTTCTCCTGCGTTGACACTTTTAAATGTTGAAGTCAATTGATTGAGACTCGATTGGGTTTCAGCTAAAGTCTTTTTCAATTCATCGATACTCTGCCCTACCCCCTCAGTAGCTTTATTGATTTTACTAAAATCAATGGTATTAGCCTTGCCTGTTACGTCATTTATGTTAGATAACATAGTAGTTATCTTTTCATTGTTCGTTTTCAGGTTAGAGGTAATGGATTCCACATTTTTCATCGTACCATTCAATGAACCTGCCGAAGCTGCCATGACTTGGTTCAAAACAGCCGTTGTTTGGCGCAAGCTTAAGAGTGTCATCTGAATATCCCTGAGACTTTTGCCCACTTCATTATTGGGGTCTTGAAGGCTCATTTTAAGGGTATCCATAAGCGTATAAATCCCTTTTGAAGCTTTATCAATGTAAGGATCCATGTCGGCGGGCGTACCAATCATTCCTTCTAATGCCCCTCTTGTCATACCCTTAATGTAATCGCCTGATTGGGCACAATCACCACCTGTGCAAGGAGCATCAAATTCAAGATTTATGGCTTTTCCGCCCAATAAGCCATTTGAAAAAATCACGGCGCGAGCATTTTTAGGAATCCCTGGATTGTTCTTGATATTGAGCGTCAAGGTCACTTTCGAGACATCATCCGGCTTAAAATAGAAATCAAGGACATTCCCAACTTCTACCCCGTGAAAGTAAACAGGTGAAGATTTATTGATTTGCTGGGCATCTGCGTACTCTGCATTGAGAGTGACTGCTTTGCTGAAAAGGTTTTGTCCTTTTAAAAACCTATAACCTATAATTGCTACTACAATCGTTATGGTTGCGAAAAGACCTATTTTGACCTCGTTAGATAGTTTCATCTTTTTAATAAAAGAAAGAGTTTTTATGATGTTGTTACATCCTTTGTGCAACTGTTTTTTTTGCGGATGCAAAAGTAAATAAAATATTATTAGCCCATTGAACAATAACAAATTAATTTAGCACTTATATAAGTCTTTTTTAATTTCTTACTTCATCGAGCCCTACTCTTTTACCATTTTTAAAAGCGACAATAAAGGCATCGGAATAGCCCGAAGCTCGTACTTTTTTTAATACAGAAGAAGCGTCTGAATAATTTTCTAAAGCAATCCGATAGTATTTATAAACATTACCGTCTTTTATAACTTCAAGATTTTCTACATTTTTCCAACGAGGTGTTTGACTCACATCTTTATTAGAGGTAGCCAATTGAATTTTGAAAACGACATTATCTTCATCACTATTGTTAGAAACTGGAACTGCCCGCGTTTTTGAAACATTTGAAACGAATTGCGCTTGCTCATCTTTGGTTTCTACCGATTTTTTATACTTTTTAAAAGCTAAAAATATGGATTCAGCCATTGTTTCCTGTCCACCTTCGCTGCTAATAAACGCCCCCTCAGTAGGATTGTTCAAAAAGCCCGTTTCTATCAACACACTCGGCATTGCCGTTTGACGCAATACCACGAAACCAGCTTGTTTCACCCCTAAACTCTTCCGACCAGCATTTATTTTGAAACTTTCTTCTACGTTTTTAGCGAATAAAATACTTTTATCAAGGTAAGCATTCTGATATAAACTGAAAATAATGTAGGCTTCATTGGAGTTAGGGTCAAAGCCATCATATTGCGTTTTATAATCACTTTCAAGCAATATTGAGGAGTTTTCTCTTTTGGCAACATCCAAGTTTTCCTCCATTTTATGCATACCCAAAACATAGGTTTCAGTCCCTAAAGGGCGTCCTGCATCCGTAGAATTGCAATGAATTGAGATAAAAAGGTCAGCTTTGGCTTTATTGGCAATATCAGCTCGTTCGTGCAATTCTATAAATTCATCTTTAGTACGTGTGTATATAACGTCAATATTCGGAAACAACTCTTTAATTCTTTTACCCAACTTTAGGGCGATAGCAAGGGTGTTTTTCTTCTCCATTCCTTGGTCGGATTCGCAGCCCGAATCATGACCACCATGCCCTGCATCAATTACTATCTTTTTTATTCTGTATTCTTTGCTATCAATTTCGTCGGAGATTGTAACTTTGCCGCCGATAGCACTTGTATCGGCTGTTAAACTTTCGTTAAAATCTGCATTAGGGGCTTTAGCAAGCGGCAAAAGCATGAGAACTGGCGTTAGTAAAAAAGTCAAAAATTTCATCATAGTGTATCGTTTGTGGATTAGATTTGTTCCATAAAAATAAAATTTCTTAATAATGGTGGTAGGTACTACCCCCCCGAGAAATCGGGACTGGCTCTCAGTATTAGATGTTTTATTGAGACTTTTATTCAACTTTTTAAAAAATTGCATGGAATTTTGGAATTAAAAAATTTTTGCAAAAATAAGACAAATTCAGCCTTGAAAGCAAAGTTAATATACTTTTCGATACTTTTCATGTCTTTAGCGACCACAATCAACGCTCAAGTGCCTGATTCTATTTTAAAAAAAAGCAATCGACCCGCTAATCCGCCTTCGTTTCTACCCGATTCAATTGCTAAAAGAATGGCTTTTGAAAAAAAAGACACGCCCAGTGTTATCAATACCACAATTGTATACTCCAAAGACTCGTTGGATGTTCCCGTAGAATATGGCAGCAAAGACTCCATGATATTTGATAATGTCAATAACCTTGTTCATCTCTACGGTGCCGCTTACGTGAATTACGAAAAACTCAAACTCACAGCAGCCTATATCACCATTGATTTAAAAAATAATATCGCAACCGCTAAGCCACTGCCAGATTCTATTGGTCGAATGAAAGGGCTACCTAATTTTAAAGACGAAAGTCAGGAATTTACGGCTGGTGAAATGAGCTACAACTTCCGTACCCAAAAAGGGCTTGTCAAGGATGTTACGACTAAATATAACGACGCCTACGTCCACGGTGGCGTATCCAAATTCGTTTCGAGCAAAGGCAGCAAAGATTCTACGGCTAAAAAAGATGATACCGCCTACAGCACCGACGCTATTTTCACCACTTGCAACGCTGACCACCCACATTTCGGGATTCACAGTCAAAAACAGAAGGTCATTCCCAATAAACTGATAGTTGTGGGTCCTTCCAACCTCACTATTGGCGACATTCCCACGCCTTTATGGTTACCTTTCGCGGCTTTTCCTTTATCTTCTGGTAAAAGAACAGGTTTGATTTTTCCGAGAGATTATGAGTATAATCAGACTTTTGGCTTTGGATTACGGAACATGGGTTGGTATTTCCCCCTCAGTGATAACTATGATTTGACCATGCAAGGCGACGTTTATGTGCGTGGCACGTTTGGGGTGAGGGCTAATTCAAATTATGTAAAAACATATAAATACTCGGGGCGCGCTGAAATTGGTTTTAATAG
>JANMYC010000790.1:0-3047 GCA_031381715.1 Saprospiraceae bacterium | reverse complement strand
TATTCAGAACGAAGACCTTCAAGATACTGTCCAGAAGTTATTGCCCGAGCCTGAATTGGTGTAGATTTTACATATTCAGAGATATGTAAACAATAGCTATGATGAGGAAAATTGTGAGGAATAACCAAGTTGAGAATCTCGAATTAGTGCGATAAATATTGTAAAGTGCCTCCATAGCGTTGCGCCAATCGAGCTTTCCCACTGTGCCTTCGTTGCCGTAAACATAGTATTTCTGTTTCCCTTTTCGATCTTGATCACCATGTTTTTCTAAAATAAAAAAATCAGAATTTAGGAAAACAAGGTCAAAAAGCTGGCTTTTTCCACCATAATCCACTATAAAAGTATTTGAATCTTTTAAATATCGCCAACCGCCTTTCGTCAAATCCCCATCTATAGACACCATATACTCACCCCCAGGCATGAAAATATGAAGAACTACTTCGTGGTACGTATCAGTATCTCTAATTTCTTTCCATCTTTTATTGGTATAGTATTGCTCCTCCCACAAATCTTCGCTCCATTGTTGCACCCGAGGAACAATATATTCAATATGTGAGGCTATATCCTCAAGGGTTTGAGGAAGGTCAAGTTCAAAAAGTCCTGTTATATTATCCCAAAGCTTATTTTCCAAGTATGATTTTATTTTATTGAGCGAATATACACTTAATTTGCATAAGTCTCGCAATGATGCACTAAATCCAAAACCTTCAAAAGTTGCTCGGAAGGAGTCAAATATGAATTATCTATCAGAATGGCGTCTTCAGCTTGTCGCAAAGGGCTATCGGCTCTGTTCGAATCAATCAAATCTCTTTCGGTTAGATTGTTTTTGATTTCTTCAAATGTGGCATCTTGTCCTTTACTTTTTAATTCATCAAAGCGTCTTTGAGTCCTAATTTCGGTATCGGCTGTTAAAAATATTTTCAATTCTGCATTCGGAAACACTACCGTCCCGATATCTCTGCCATCCATCACAATACCTTTTCGTTTGCCCATTTGTTGCTGTTGCGCTACCATGGCGCGGCGCACAACCGAAATAGTTGATACCGGACTCACCATTTCTGATATCCGCATAGTCCTAATCTTGTCTTCAACATCCACGCCATTCAGAAAAATATGGTTGCCTTTGGGCGTGCGCTCAAAATGTAATTCTATTTTCGACAAGGCTTCTTTAACTTCTTGAATGTCATTGATCTCCACATTTTCATCTAAAAAGTTAAGAGTGACGGCTCTGTACATTGCGCCAGTATCAACGTAGGCGTAATGTAGCTCTTTGGCAAGGGCTTTGGCGAGGGTGCTTTTTCCGCAAGAGGAATAGCCATCGATGGCAATTATGATTCGTTTCATCGGGGGATAAAATTAAGTTCAAAATTTCAGAGTACCCAATTTTTTACTTCAATTTTTAGTAAAAATTACGCTTTATACTGAGGGGGTACTGGTTTAGAACTAAAATAAGTGCATTTTTTAAAATTATTTTATGGGGTGTAAAGTATTGATTATCAGTTGTTTATGAAATTAATCTGATAGATGTACAACCTTTTTTTACTCTTTTATGACATTGCCCCTTGACAAGTTAGAGAAATGCCTCACATATTTGTATCGTTTTTGGGACTAAAGGTCTCGAAGCTTCCAACGTGTTTTTCAAATTTTATTCATCTTTTTAAAATTTCAATAAAAATGAAATTGCTCAAAATTAATCTTTTCACCAGTCCGATAGCTTGTTGTAATCAAGCAGCTCCACCGCAAGTGCGCTGGTCAGCAGGATGTGTGGATACGATTAGCCATGGCAGTTTAATTGAAATAGAAGAGAGAGGTGATAAAGGTTTTGAAAATAATGTCTATAACAAATCAGTACTCAGTACTTCCGGCAGTCTGCCAATGTTTTATACATTTCAAATTCCTACCTGTTAACTGACTGAATAAAGATTCTGTTGGTTGCAGGAAGCAACTAACGGAGAAAAAAGTCAGAATCTTAATTTTCATTTTTTTTATGTCTTAACATTCTCTTTCGTTTTTTATTGCCTTAGTTGCTCAGTCTGATTGTCTATCAGATTTACTCGTGTTGCATTTTTTGACTGCTACAGTTTGTGGTAATTTTTACTGAGAAAGCAAGTGGGCTTTGCTCGCTCGAAGAGGATTTTTATGAGGTTTGGATATTTAGAATCAAACCCAAATTTGCCTATTTACCAAGAGAGAATCGTTTTGAAAATTAAATTGTGCAAAGTGATATTTGTAACTATCTATAAATCAGTTAGATATAAACTTTGAATTTCAAATAACTTTATTTTAAAAAGTAAAAATTTATTGAAAATGGATTTACCTAATTTTGAAATTGGGTTTTGATTCGGTTTTCATTTTAAACAAGAATTATATCACTAACTAAAAATGCGACACAAGATGATGACGGCTTCTATAAGATTGCGCCTTGTTCTCGCTCTTCTAATACTGAGGGGTGTCGCATCGCGCTATCATGCAGAGATTAAATTTTTGTCTCTCATTGCTGCGGCGTATATCGGTAGTGATTATATCAATTCAGTGGCGGAATATGCCGTTTGTATCGTGACACTGGCGAGAAAATACCGTTTAGGTTTTATCCTGAAATAACCTGAAAATTGAATTTTTGTGACAAAATTATGGCTTATAAAAAACTGTGTTTTTAAATTGTTATTTACTGCGTAAATGTTTTGCGTAGTAAAGAATACGGAAATAAAGATTAAATATTATTAATTCGTAAGTAGTTGATTGTTAAATTATTAAATCAAAACTCTGATTATTTGTGTTTTGGGTATTATTGATAACAAGGAATTATCCGATTTTTAAATAATAATATTTTTTAATTCAATTCGCCGCAATCTGTATTTGGATAATTTAAGCTTAAAATTGATTGACATATTATATTTTATTTTAATGGAAATTAATGAGTTTTAATAAGTTTTCTGAGGGGCAGTCCTTCAAAACACCCCTCAGTATTTTAGCCTTATTTTGATAAATTTTGAAGATTTCTTGAGGCTGATTGCTTCCTAAATAAGATAAAACGACTCTGTATAACC
>JANMYC010000082.1:0-9772 GCA_031381715.1 Saprospiraceae bacterium | reverse complement strand
ACGAAAGTTACACGCTGGTAACGCGCCTGTTTTACGGTGGTTTTGCATTAAAATTCACGCAAACACCCCTCAAACCCCTTTCATTATAACAACACATATACGAATCATAATGGAATTTATGTTAAATGTGCAGTAGCCCTTCAAAAATAACTTCCACGGGATGTTTTGAATAATTACCCGTCCCATCTTTTATCTGATGTCTGCAACTCGTACCTGCCGCCGCAATAATATCTGTTTTGTCCGCTTTTCGGACAGCAGGAAACAGCACTAATTCACCGACTTTCATGGATACTTCGTAATGTTCTTTTTCATAACCAAATGAACCTGCCATGCCGCAACAACCCGAATTAATAACCTCAACGGTGTAATTTTGAGGAAAAGATAGGGCTTTTACTGAGGGGGTCAATGACGTTAAAGCTTTTTGATGACAATGGCCATGCAGGTAAATTGTCTGTTTTTTATTCGTAAAATCCTCTTTTTTGATATGCCCTTTCCCGATTTCTTTCGCAAACCATTCTTCAAAAAGAAAAGTGTTTTCAGCTATTTCCTTTGCCGAAGGCAATATTTCATCCGATACAAGCTCCAAATATTCATCTCTGAAAGTCAAAATAGCGGACGGTTCAATGCCGATGAGTGGCGTATTGTCAGTAATGATATCTTTGAAAATAGCGACATTTTGCATCGCTATTTTTTGTGCTTCACGGATTAAACCTTTGGATAAATACGTGCGCCCGCTGTCAAAATGGTTAATCATTTCAGCTTGATAGCCCAATTTATCTAAGAGCAAAATGAGTTTTTGACCCACTTCGACATCATTGTAATTTGTAAATTCGTCACAGAAAATATAGACTTTTCGAGCGTGTGGTTTTTGCGTTTTTTTAAACGTTTTATACCAACTCCGTAAAGTTGTTTTTGCCAAAGTCGGCATGGTGCGGTCAGGGTGAAAACCGACAATGCGATTCATCGTTTTACGTAAAACAGGTGTTTTTACGATAAAATTATAAGCCCACGGCACCATTGCCGCTAACTTCATTTGTTTTGAAAAATTACCAATCAATTTGCTGCGGAACGGCACGCCGTGTTTGTCATAATAGCTTTGCATAAATTCGCCTTTCATTTTCGCCACATCCACGCTCGACGGACATTCCGATTTGCAGGCTTTGCACGAAAGGCACAAGTCTAAAATCTCTTTCACTTCGGTATCGCTCACAAATTGCGTGTCTTCATTAGTCAAATATTGGCGCAAAATATTGGCTCTTGCACGAGTCGTATCGCGTTCGCTGCGCGTCGCCATGTAACTCGGACACATCGTTCCGCCCGAGATTTCCGTTTTTCGACAATCACCCGAACCACTGCATTTTTCAGCGAGACGCAAAAAACCGCCTTGATTATCGAAATTATAGACCGTTTTTAGTTGTTTTTGCGGTTGTCCCACTTGGTATCGCAGGAATTTATCCATCGGTGGCGTATCCACAATTTTACCTTTGTTGAAAATACCGTGCGGGTCAAATATGGATTTTACTTCTTTAAAAAGGGCGTAATTTTTTTCACCCATCATAAACGGAATGAACTCACCCCGCAAACGTCCGTCGCCATGTTCGCCCGACAACGAACCACCAAAAGACTTGACCAAAGCCGCCGTATCTTCTAAAATGGTGCGAAAAAGAAACAATCCCTCGTTTGTTTTCAAATTGATAATTGGTTCAACGTGCAATTCACCCGCCCCTGCGTGGGCATACATCGAATATTGCACATTGTACCCCCTCAGTATTTTCTCCAATTTTTGGATATATTCGGGCAAATCGGCGGGTTCAACGGCACAATCTTCAATCAAATTCACTGGTTTGGCATCGCCAGGTAAGTTGCGGAGTAAGCCTAAGCCGCCTTTGCGCACTTCCCACGCTTTTTTACTGTCATCGCCAGTCAAAATCGGAAAAGCATAGCCTAAGTTATGGGCTTTTAAATCCACAATGAGGTTTTCACATTTGGTTTTTAGCTCCCTCTCAGTATCAGCGAAAAATTCGACCATCAAAATCGCTTTGGGTTCGCCTTCAATGAAAAAACGATTTTTAGCTTGCTCAATATTGGTTTTTGTGAATTGAAGAATAAAATCGTCTACCAATTCAGACGCTGCACAATTGTGTTTCAAAGCAACCAAATTAGCGTGCATCGCTGCATCAATCGTGTCGGTATGAATGGCGACCAAACCCACATTTTTAGGTGGCAAATCCATCAACTGCAATTTGGCTTCGGTAATAAAACACAAAGTTCCTTCCGAACCTGCAATCAATTTACTCATATTAAAAGGTATATTTCCTTCAAATTTTGCCATTTCTGCCACAAAATCTAAGGCATAACCCGTATTTCGGCGTTTGATATTTTTTTTAGGGAAACCTTTTTCAATCGCCGCTTGATTGTCTTTATTTTGAATTAAAGTATCTATTTTCCGATAAATACCCCCCTCAGTATTGTCTAACTGACGTTTATTTTGATATTCTTTTTCAGTCAAATTATTAAAAACGGCTTCGCTGCCATCTGACAAAATCGCTTTGACTTCTAACAAATTATCCCGTGTCGTTCCCCAAACAATGGAGTGTAAACCGCATGAATTATTGCCAATCATGCCGCCAATCATCGCCCTATTTGCGGTTGATGTTTCAGGACCAAACATCAATCCATGCGGTTTTAGAAAAGCATTTAAGTCATCACGAATAACGCCTGGCTGTACCCGCACCCATTTTTCAGCAACATTAACCTCTAAAATCTCGGTAAAATACTTAGAAATATCCACCACAATCCCATTTCCCACAACTTGCCCTGCCAACGATGTACCCGCCGCCCGAGGAATGAGCGTTACCCCTTGCGCCGTTGCCAATTGAATTAATTGTTTAATATCATCAACCGTTTTTGGCAAAACGACTGCCAAAGGTTGCTCTTGATATTCAGATGCATCGGTGGCGTAAACGCGCTTTACAGATGCATCAAGCGTTGTATTTTTAAAATAAATTTCTCCTGAAAGTTCAGATGCGATGTGTTCAAACATAGCTTTAGATATTTTAGTAAGTTCAAAGGTAACTTAAAACCCGAATTTAAAAAAAAGGTAAAAAAAAGCCCCCTTCAATATGTCACCTTTTAAGAGTGAAATACTGAGGGGGTATTATCGGGCTTTTTATTGGTGATATTGTGTTTCACGAACTGATTTTTCACCGAAAAGAAATTAGTCTAAAATCTTCACGCAACGCTGTCGCCAAAGATTTCACCAAACTGATATTAGGACTATCATTTTTCCGTAGGTGAAACCTACGGTTATCCAAATTTAAGTCCTTCGGAATTGTAACGTAAAAATTTCCAGAGAACCACTATTTTAAAACAAGGGATTTTTTCTGAAATAGGTTTTACCCTCAAAACTAACGGTGTATTCTGAAGGGAATAAAGTGCTTTTGAAATAATAATCCGTGGAAATAATCTGAGCGCCTGATTCATGGGCAGCTTTGAAGCGGCTGTAATCATTTTTGCGGGCTTCGCGGGTATCGGCATCGGCTCTGGTGCGGACGAAATACCCTTTTTTGACATTTTCTTTGATTTTTGCCCCGTCTGTGATTGCGTCATTCATGATTAGAATCGCCGCTTCGGGCGTGCCAACAGGTGAACTAGTGAAGAGAATTCTCCCTTTGAGAGCAGCGTGATTTTTAACATAATCAGCCGTTTTTTCAGCATTTTCATCTAAAACAAAGATGAATTTGCCTTTGACTTCGCTGCGTTTGGGCCAACCTTTTTTTAAAACAGCTTCTTCGAGTGTACTGAATTTCCCTCTTATTTTATCGGGTGTGATGAGTTTTTCACTGCCTAAATATTCCACAACTGCTTTATCCAGTTGATCGTACACAGCAGACGTGAACTTTTCAGGAGCAGTAAAATCGGGCTTATTAATGGTATCGTCTTTGGCGTTCATGGTGATAAAAATAGGCTCATGCTCGGGATGCACATTCGACCATTGTTTTAACTCTTGCAAGCATTTTTTAAAAGTCAAACAATTGCTTCTGAAATCAATATCTTGAACGTGCAGTACTTTGAAACCGGGTTCATTCATCACCCCCTCAGTATCATAAGGTCGGGCAGCTTGTTTGCCGCCCCAATCTAATCCTTTTGGATGCGCATATTTGCCCCCTTTTTCATCGGCATAAATATCAATTTCCAAAGCGCGCAAACCCAAATTAAGTTGCTCCGATAAACCCACATGGTGGTACTCCAAGCCTTTTAAAGACCGTGTCGTATCTGATTTTTCAACCAAATTGAACAAGCGAGGGTCAATATACTCCTTATAACTATTGTGTGAACCAATGAATTGGAAGTGGTTGATGGGCAAATCGCCATCTGATTTTGAATAAATAAGAGCGAGAGCAGATGATAAAATAAAAGTAAGAATGGATATACGCATGATGTTGTAGATTTTAGGAATGTATTATTTGAAATAAAAAAGGTATTCGTTCTTTTAACTAAAAATTGAAGATGTAAATAACTTTCAGTAAAGTTAACTTATCATTAAATCAATATTAAATCTGTATAAAGTATGAGCAGTATCTTTTTGTAACAGCAATAGGCCCCTCAGTATTTTATCAATTTTTTGCTCTTTTTAAAAGATAATTTGGATTGCTTAGGTAGTTGGGTTAAGCCAATATTATCAAATCTTTAATTATACCCTGCTTTAGATTTCTTCCGAAATTGTTGTGATAGCTTTGCCCCATATTTTAATAAAGCTATAAAAACGGTTCTTATTTTTTTTAAACTATCAAACTACAACTATGAAAAAAATTAGACAAATACTTCGGTCTAAGGTTCTATTGTGCGGAGTCTTTTTGTTACAAACTATCTTTACTTTCGCCTCCGCTCCAGATAATGAGGTGTCAAAATTTACGGACATCAATATCACAGGCAAAGTAACGTCTTCTGACAATCAAGAGCCATTAGTTGGTGTCAGCATTGTAGTAGAAGGTACTACAAATGGCGCAATTACTGATGTAGATGGAAATTATTCATTGACTGCAGCATCTGATGCCACTTTGATTTTTACTTTTATCGGTTTTGAAACGGTAAAAATACCCGTCAAAAACCAATCGGTCATCAATGTCAACCTTACATCTTCTGCTAATGCCTTGAACGAATTAGTAGTTATTGGCTATGGCAGTGCGGTAAAAAAGGACATGACAGGTTCAGTGAAATCTTTGAAAAGTAATGAATTCAACCGTGGTATCATCAACTCACCAGAGCAATTATTACAAGGTAAAATGGCTGGCGTGAATGTGACTTCTGCCACTGGCGAACCGGGTGGTGTTCAAGGTATTACAATTAGAGGTCCGGGTGGCGTGCGTACGGGAAGTACCCCGCTTTTTGTGTTGGATGGTATGGCTTTGGACAATTCAAGTACGGGCGGTGCTACCAATCCTTTAACATTTTTGAACCCACAAGATATTGAATCTATTGATGTTTTGAAAGACGCTTCCGCTACGGCTATTTATGGTTCACGGGGTGCAAACGGTGTTATTTTGATTACGACTAAAAAAGGTAAATCAGGGTTTTCTAACTTGACTGTATCGTCAAGTTTAGGTATTTCCAATCTTGCAAGACCGATTGAAGTTTTTTCTGCTGACGAATTTAGAAAACAAGTGGTGGCAGTAGGCGGTACTTTAGACGATTTGAAGGGCAATACCGATTGGCAAAAGGAAATATCCAGAACAGCATACACCCAAAACCATAATTTATCTTTTGGCGGCGGTGCTGATAAATTGACTTATTATGCTTCATTGGGCTTGCAAAAGCAAGAAGGTATTCTTAAAGGCAATCAATTGAACCTCTACACGGGTCGTATCAATGTCAATCAAAAACTATTGAACGATAGATTGAATATAGATGTAAATTTAAGTGCTACCAACACTAAAAATGAACGCCCGCCTATTGGTAGTATGATTGGTAACGCTATTTCAGCCAATCCTACCTACCCTGTTTATGATGCGAACGGATTACCAGTTAGATATTTGAGTTTTACTAATCCTTTGATTACTCTCGATTTAGAAAAAGATATCACTACCATCAATCGGGTTATTGGTAATATTTCGACGTCATTTACAATATTGAAAGGTCTTGTTTACAAATTGAATCTCGGAATTGACAATTCTACTTCCACACGTGATTTGCAATCACTGCCTAATCTTGTGCCTTTGCAAGAAGGTCGTTTACAGACAATTGATGTTAAAAACCGCAATACGCTGGTTGAAAACTATTTGACGTACACGACATCTTTTAATAAAAATGATATTACGGCACTTGTGGGTCATTCTTACCAAGAAATATTTTTACAAAGCCGTTCTTATAGCATTAATAAATTCCCCATTTCGAGTGTAGAACCACAATATAATCCAGGTTTGGGTCAAGACTTGACATTGGTAAATAACAAACCAAGTGGTGGCGCACTCATCAATGAGTTGCAATCTTTCTTTGGTCGCCTTAACTACCAATTTGATAACAAATATTTGGTAACAGCAACTGTTCGGGCGGACGGTTCATCGAAATTTGGTGATAATAACAAATACGGTGTTTTCCCTTCATTCTCTTTCGGATGGCGCATTGCTCAAGAAGAATTTATGAAAAATACACCATTTAGTGATTTAAAATTACGAGCAGGTTGGGGTCGCACGGGTAATCAAGAAATACCTTCAAAAATTACTCAAGCCTTGTTTACTTCTCAAGTATCATCTACAACGAGTTATCCTTTGAATTCGGGAACAGTGTACTCACCGGGTACATCATTTACCCGTTTGGCAAATCCAGATATTCAATGGGAGGCTTCTACTCAAACAGACATCGGTCTTGATTTTGGCATTTTCGATGGGGCAGTTTCGGGTACAATTGACGTTTTTAATAAAGAATCTAATAATATTTTATTAGAAGTTATTCCAGCTGACCCTGTTCAACCCGCTACTACTACTTGGTCAAATGTGAAAGACATGACAGTTACGAACAAAGGTTTAGAATTAGAATTAATGTATCACTTCGGTAAAGGCAAAGATTTCAGATTCGACATAGGTGGTAATATGACTTTTATTGATAATGTTGTTAAAAATTCACCTTATTCACTTATTCCTTCAGGTTCGGCATCGGGTTCTGGTTTGACTTCTGCAACCATCAATGGTTATGTAAATGGTCAACCAATCGGTACTTTTTATATGAAAGAATGGACAGGTATAGATGAAAAGGGCTTGAGCGTTTTCCGTGATGTAGATGGTGATGGTGTTTCAACGGATAAAGACCGTATTCCATTGGGTAGTGCTTTACCTACGCGCTTATTCAATATCAACGGTAACGCTTCGTACAAGGGTTTTGACATGGTTATTAACTTTAATGGTGTATCGGGCAATAAAATTTATGATAACACTGCTAACTCCAACTTTTACAAAGTGAGAATAGCTAAAAGTATCAATACAACCGCCGAAGCCGTTGCAGAAACCAAAGAATCCATCAACAATGCAGCACCTATTTCATCAAGATACTTAAAAGATGGGGCTTTTTTCAGATTAAATAACCTCGCTATTGGCTACACATTTATCCCTAAAACGATGGGGGTTAAAAAATGGATTTCTTCGGCTCGTTTCAACGTAACAGGTCAAAATCTATGGCTCAAAACAAAGTACAATGGCTATGACCCAGAGGTTAATAATGATAGAAACATTGGTGGTATTTCGTCTTACGGCATTGATTATTTGACTTATCCAAAAGCAAAATCATTGATTTTAGGCTTAAATATCACATTTTAATTGAGTTTTTGGTTTGTAGTGTTTAGTTTTTAGTGTGAAAATTTCTAAAAACTAAACACCGTACACTATAAACTAAAAACTCAACTACCCCCTCAGTATTGGGACATTTTTTAATTAAAAAATTTAAAAAAAATGAAAAATAAGTTATATACTCTATTCACTTTAATCTGTCTATTGGCTACTACAAACAGTTGTACCGACTTAAAAGAACAGATTTTAGATGAAGCATCTGCTACCGCTGCTACAGATAAACAAGCGGCAGAAGGTATCATTTCACCTGCTTATGCGGTATTGCCTACGCTTTTCACGCATACTGTTTATTTTTCTAATCAAGAGATTTCGACGGATGAAGCCATCTTACCTTATCGTGGTGGTACGGATTGGGGTGATAATGGTATTTATGTCGCCATGCACGGGCATACATATACAAGCACTGACCCTAATTTACGTAATAATTGGAACGTCTTGGTTTTAGGTATTTCACGTTGTGTAACGGCTTTGGAAGCTTTGTCTAAAAATTCAGACCCCTCTGCCAAAACCTTTTTAGCCGAAGCAAGAGGCTTGAAAGCGTATTACTCATTGGTAATGTTGGACTTATTCGGGGTGATATTTGTAAAAGAAGATGCCACCGAAACCTCAAAAATATTGCGTGGTAGTGAAGCGGTAGAATACATCAAAAATGAATTCTTAGCCATAGAACCAATTTTGGAAACAACTATGGGCCCCGGTCGTTTAACAAAAGGGGCGGTTTGGGGTTTATTGACTCGTTTGTATCTCAATGCAGCAGTTTATAGAGATATCTATGCCGATAAAGTGAATTTTACTCCTGCTGATATGGATAAAGTGATAGAGTATGCCGATAAAATCATCAGTTCTAATCAATATCAACTGTCAAAAGACTATTTCGCTATTTTTAACTCTGATAACAATACAAATAAAGAATTGATTTTTGCAGTTGACCAACGGGCTGACTTGAATGGTCACAACCGTTTGTCTTATTTCACATTATCTGGCGACCAACGTCCTTTGCCTGCTTTCCCCGCTGCAAATGGTACGGATGGCCCAGCTATCACGCCTGACTATTACCAATCTTGGGCGAAGGCTTATGCACCGCTTGACCCCTCAGTAGATCCGCGTTTTTATCAAAAAAACAACAATTCAACAACCGATACTTGCGTGGACGCAACAACTTACAGAATGAATCGCGGTATTTTACGCGGACAACAGTACGGTTTAATCGTTAGAAACGGTGCTTTTTTGAGATGCGCAGATGGCAAATATACAATTGGTAAACTCTTTAACGATTCGCGCAACAAGCCAACTTTGCCCGTTGATTTTACGGAACAAGTTGATTTTACGACAGCAGGTAGCAATTACAGCACAGGCTACCGCGCATTGAAATATGAGTTTAGCCAAAAGTCAACCAGTGGTCGTAGCCCAGGTGACGTTGATTTATCGATTGTTCGTCTGGCAGACGTTTATTTGATGCGGGCAGAAGCTAAATTGCGTAAAAGCAACGACGCAGCGGGGGCTTTAGTGGATGTTAATACCGTCCGTGCTTCAAGAACAGCTTCTACCCCTCCCCCGCCTTTGACTTCAATGTCTTTGGATTTGCTATTCCGCGAGCGTGGTTTTGAGTTGTATTGGGAAATGGTACGCCGTACCGATATGATTCGCTTCGGTAAATACGAGGATAAATGGACTGAAAAAACGAATACAGATAAAACTAAAAGAATCTTCCCAATACCGCAAACGGCTATTGACGGAGCATCCAACTTGCCCGGCTATTTGAAACAAAATACTGGATACTAATTCCTAAGGAGAGTAAAATTTATAGAAAAGGGTATCATTGACTGCGTGAAATGTAGTTGATGATACCCTTTTTTTGGGTATTAGTAAAATATTAAACTGTCGCAGTCAAATACCCGACATTTCCCACGACTATTTGTAAAATGGGTATTTAA
>JANMYC010000081.1:0-2382 GCA_031381715.1 Saprospiraceae bacterium | reverse complement strand
CGGGGTTTTGAAAGCGACGACCCGCACATCTTGAAAATCCTTATTCGGTTGTTTCAATGCGATGTCTAATTTTTGACCACCTTTGACTTTGAGTTCCGAAGAAGCCAAATAGCGCATCGCCTGTTCTGGTTTTATCCAAGGACCACCCGATTGACTCCAACCTGGGCAGTTAAAAATGCCGATTTCGATGTTCAATTCCGTTGCCGTTTTCAGTGCTGTGTGCAGAATATCCCACCATTCATCAGTGAATAATTTTACCTTGCCATAAGGCGTATCTTTATACCCGATATTGCCAATAAAAGCCCGATTAATGCCTTGTTTTTTCATCGCATACAGGTCTTTCACCACACCTTCCTTTGAAATATTGTCCGACATCCAGTACCAATACACACTCGTTTGAATGGTATCAGGCGGGTTTACAAAACCTTTTTCTAAGGCGGTTAACCCCTCAGTATTTGTATTGTTTGACACCTTTGTTGGGCTTGTGCAAGCGGCGATTAAGGTGATAATCAGAGCTGTATAAATGTAGCTAATTTTTTTTTTCATAATTATTGTTTTTAAAAATATGAGCGCAAATAACGCCATAGTTAGAGTTGAGTGTTAAGTAGCCCATTCCCGATAGAGTCGAGCGTTGACAAGTTAGAATCTTCATTCCCGAAGGGAATATATGTTTATAGAATCCCAATGTAAAAATTGTCCTCAATCCCGAAGGGATTATATGTTAATGTGTCGTTTTCACATATAATCCCTTCGGGATTGAGGAACGCATCCTTGGCATTTTTCTATAAACATAAATTCCCTTCGGGAATCGGTGCATATGAAAAAGGGTAAAATCCAGCTTTAAAATCAACGATTTTTAAATAATAGCACGGTCATTTGCTGTGATTTTAGGTTCAGATTTACAAAATATTAAAAATTTCGTAAATCTATACCCCTCAGTAAAAATCGGTAGTTTACCTCCTTTTTGTGTGTAATTATTGCTTTTTAGAAAATTTGAACCAATCCACTTTAAAGGTATCCCCCCCCTCAGTATTGAAGCGCAACCAGACCGTCCGAACGCCTTTTACATTTTTAACGGGAGCGGTGAATAGCGTCCACGTTTTGCCATCGCCCCCGTCGGGAATTTTTACAGAACCAACCGAAGCCGACCACGAATTATCCAAAGCAATGTCAATGACGCCACCTTTTTGCCCCGCCGCCACATTGAGCGTGATGCTGTCCACACCATTTCCAAAATTGATGTATTTATACGCCGCTTTATCGTCTTTTTGAAACTTCGCCAGTATTTCATTATCGGGCTTATTCGCTTCAATTCGGACATTTCCGTAGAGCAAGCAAGCCCGTTCTGCGTCTATTTGGTCGAGTGCATTGAGTGGTTCGCCTGCGCCTTGCGTGGTCATTTCTACCTCGTCAATGGTGCCATCTTCGTTGAATTTTATGGGTTCTACACAAGCCTTTCGGGTCGTAAAACTGCCATGCGTTGACCGATGATAAAAGATATACCATTGATTTTTGAACTCGACAACCGACCCATGATTGTTCCAAGTAAGCGGGTCACAATGGTCATTATCAATAATAACACCTCGGTATTTGAAAGGGCCATAAGGCGAATTAGCCGTCGCATACCCGATACAAGTTGCCCGTCCTGCCCGACTTATATCCGTATAAATGAGATAATAAATCCCCTTTCGTTTTATCATAAAACTGCCTTCGTGAAATTTATGCTCTTTTTCAGTCACAATGCTGTCTTTGAAAGTAGAAAAATCAATCTCTCTCAAATTGGGCTTCAACTTGGCGATTTTAGCCGCAAATTGCCCCCATAGATAATAAACTTGTCCATCATCGTCGGTAAAAACGGCGGGGTCTATTTGATAAACACCATTGAGGTCAATATTTTGGGCATTGGTAAAGGGACCAAGCGGAGATTTTGACGTCGCAACGCCTTCCACATTTTTAGCTTCTGGCATGCAGTAATAATAGTAATATGTTCCGTCTTTGTACAAAATATCGGGCGCATAAAGCGGCTTATCGCTGTAAGGAATTTGGTCGTTTTCACCCTTCGACGCAAAGATATTTTTGGTCAAAGTCCACGTTTTCATATCCGAAGTAGATAACATATCGTGATGCCACGAACCGTAATAAGCGGGGTTTTCATCGCGCGAACCATAGATATATAATTTCCCATCGTTCCAAACCCGCGCTGTCGGGTCAGCAATATATTGACCTGCGGGTGAAATTGGGTTTTGTCCTTGTATTTCACTAAAAATGAAAAGGATTAGCGACAATAGTATGTAGTTTCTCATACATCATGTTGTTTTTAGCCGTTTAAATCCCACAAATGGGAATTTCAAAGATTTATTTTTTAAAATGTTATCTTCCAAA
>JANMYC010000732.1:0-4028 GCA_031381715.1 Saprospiraceae bacterium | reverse complement strand
GCCGAAGAAAAACGCGATATTGACCAACAGGTTGCTAAAACGGTAGAGACTATTTTAGCCGATATTGAAACCCGTGGTTGGGCAGCAATCAGAGAGTACAGCGAAAAATTTGACAAATGGAATCCAAAAACCTTCAAATTGAGTGCTGCAGAAATTCAAGCGTGCATGGATAGCCTTTCAGCGCAAGATATTGACGACATCAAATTTGCTCAAACGCAAATCAAACGCTTCGCTCAAGTGCAAATGTTGGGTATGCGGGATGTGGAAGTGGAAACGCTTCCGGGTGTTATTTTGGGTCATAAAAACATCCCCATCAATAGGGTAGGAGCTTATGTGCCGGGCGGTAAATATCCGCTTTTGGCATCGGCGCACATGGGTATTTTGACTGCAAAAGTGGCGGGTGTGAAGCACGTTATCGCCTGTGCACCACCGTATGAGGGGAAACCTGCGGCGGCGATTGTAGCTGCCCAAGCCTTAGCAGGTGCGGATGAAATTTATGTTCTCGGCGGTATTCAAGCTGTTGCCTTGATGTCGTTGGGTGCAGTAGCCGACAAAGACAATGATGCCGTGACCGCCGTTGATATGCTCGTAGGTCCCGGTAATGCGTACGTGGCAGAAGCTAAACGCCAACTTTTCGGGCGGGTCGGCATTGACCTTTTGGCTGGACCGACTGAAACAATGGTGATTTGTGATGATACCGTCGATGCTGAATTGGTAGCGGTTGATCTTTTGGGTCAGGCGGAACATGGCTATAATTCCCCTGCGGTGTGCATTACAAACAGTAAAAAAATTGCAGAAGAGCTGCCCGAACAAATAAACAATGTTTTAAAACGCCTTTCAACTCGCGATATTGCAAGCGTTTCATGGCGCGATTACGGTGAAATTATCCTCTGTGATACCAAAGAAGAAATGCTACAAGAGTCTGAGCGCATTTGTAGCGAACACGTGCAAGTAATGACTCAAGACGATGATTATTTCTTTAAAAATATGACCAATTACGGCGCATTATTCTTGGGTGCACGCACGAATGTGAGTTATGGCGATAAAGTCATTGGCACCAATCACACTTTGCCGACTAAGCGGGCAGGGCGTTACACAGGCGGTTTGTGGGTGGGTAAATTCATCAAAACGCACTCTTATCAGCGCATTTTAACGGACGAAGCCAGTGTTTTAATTGGAGAATATTGTTCAAGGTTGTGCAATTTGGAGCATTTTGCGGGGCATCAAGAGCAAGCGGATATTCGGGTTAGGAGATTGAAAAAATAGGTTTAAATATGAGAGTCATTTTAGTCACAGGTGGTGCAGGTGGGATTGGGTCGGCTATTTGTAAAAAAATGGCTGAAAATGGCTATTCAGTTATCATAACTTATAATTCAAATGCTGAAAAAGCGGAAAAATTAAGCCAAATACTGAGGGGGGGCAATCATTCTATATTTCACGCACCCACAACTGATGCCGCAAAACTTAAAGATTTAGCAGATTTCATAAAAGAAAAATACGGTAAACTTGATATTTTAGTCAATAATGCCGGTATCACAACGCCCGTTCCGCACGATGATTTGGACGGACTGAGCGATGAATGGATTGATAAAATCATGCAAACCAACGTCAGAGGCACTTTTGCCATGATTAGAGCGTGCAAAGAATTATTGATAACAGCAACTCAAAACTCAAAACGCGAAACCCAAAACAGTTTAGTTGTGAATATTTCATCGGTTGCAGCGGTCACGGGTATTGGTAGCAATGTCGCCTATTGCGCGTCAAAAGCGGCGGTGGATAGTATGACACGCTCATTGGCAAGGGCATTAGCACCTAAAATTCGAGTTGTTTCGGTATCGCCAGGGTGGGTTTTGGGAGAGTATGCTAAGTCAGTTGACCCTGCTTATCTGAAAATGCAAGAAGATTTGACCCCCCTCAGTAGGTTGGCAACGCCAGAGGATGTGGCAAACACAATATATGCTTTAGCCACTTATTTGACTTTTACAACGGGTTCAATTATCCCTGTTGATGGCGGAAGAGCATTGAAGTGATTTCGAGTTATTGGTCTCGGAAATCACTTTTTTCACTTTTTAAAATAAAACAACAAGAATAACCCGATTTTGGATTTTCAAAACAACTTTAAATGTTCTGAAATCCGAAATCACAAATCCGAAATCGAAAAATGTCATCTATCAATAAAGTTCTCATCGTGGGCGGTGGTATCGGTGGTTTATCACTTGGCGTCGCTTTGCGTCGTGCAGGTATTGACGCAGAAATAGTTGAATTACAAAAGGAATTCAATGTCTATGGTGTAGGCATTATTCAACAAGCCAATGCCCTCCGTGCTCTCGATGCTCTCGGTGTTGCTGACGAAGCCATGCGCAGAGGGTCGCCGTATGGTAAAGTGAAAATGTGCGCACCAAACGGACATCAATTTGCCGAAATCGGTATTCCTCCGATGGGTCGTTATCCCACGCACAATGGTATATCCCGTAAAATATTGCACGATGTACTCTATGAAGCGGCTGTTGAAAATGGGGTGTCATTTCGCATGGGCTTGACCGTTTCAGAGATTGAAAACGAAGGGACGCGGGTAGGTGTCAAATTTACCGACGGTACTGAGGGGTCATACCAACTCGTTGTGGGAGCTGATGGCGTGAATTCAAGAGTACGCAATATGGTATTTGGTGAGCAAAAACCCCAATACGTTGGCTCATCGGTCTGGCGATATGCGTTCAAACGTCCGGCTGAATTGGAAACAGGATATATGTACTTCGGTAAAAAATCGAAAGTGGGTTTAATTCCTATGACTGCGGATTCGATTTATATGTTCGTTGTTACTGCCGAAGGTGCCGATAATCCATTTATACCCGAAGAAGAGTTAGTAACGCGCTTAAAATCGTATGTGTCACAATATCCTGCTAAAATGGTTGCTGACTTGGTTGACCAAATCACCGATCCTAAAAGCGTTATTTATCGCCCGCTTGAAACGTTGGTAATGTCTGCTCCATGGTATAAAAACCGTGTTTTGATATTAGGCGATGCCGCTCACGCCACTATTCCACAATTGGGCTCAGGTGCAGCTTTGGCTATTGAAGATGCGGTTGTTTTAGCCGAAGAATTGGCAAAAGATCAAAGCGTAGAAGATGTTTTAGACAATTATATGAAACGCCGTTATGACCGTTGTAAAATGGTTTGCGATGCGTCTTTGCAATTGGCTGAATGGGAACAAATAGAATGGAATGGTATTCCGTTGCCCGAAGGTGCCAATATGGGTGCTTTGATGGGTAAAACGTTGGCTTCGTTGGCGGCTCCGATTTAATTTTTTCAAGTGTTTTGTTTGTAGTATTTAGTTTTTAGAATTAAAATGCTACACATCAAACACCAAAAACTAAAAACTATAGATGAAACTTGTAACATTCAAAAACCCGAAGGGGCAAACCCGTATTGGCTGGCTCAAAGGCGATGGAGTAGTGGATATGAAAGCCACTGATAAGCGTTTGCCGAACGATATGCTCAGTTTTATTGATAAAAATGAGCAGTATTTCAAGATTATTAAGGAAAATAATTTAGAAAACACCCCCCCTCAGTATAACCTCGATGAGGTGACTCTTTTAGCACCGCTGCCGAATCCACGTAGTTTTAGAGACTATATCGGCTTCGAGCAACACATGTTGAACGCCTCCAAATCGTTTGGGCATACAGTTGGCGAGGCGTGGTACGAAATGCCGATTTTCTATTTCACCAATCACCACGCTATTTATGGAACGAATGATGCTATAAAACGCCCTGAAAAGGAAACTAAAATGGATTTAGAGCTGGAAATAGCCGTGGTAATGGGTAAAAAAGGGAAAGATATTAAAGCTGAAAATGCCGATGATTACATCTTTGGCTACACGGTTTTCAATGATTGGACGGCTCGTTTTATTCAAAAAAAGGAAATGACTGTACCACTTGGACCCCACAAAGGAAAAGATTTTGCCAATGCCATTGGTCCTTGCATTGTGACAAAGGATGAATTTGAGCAATATCGTTGCACCATTTCAAGA
>JANMYC010000713.1:0-2391 GCA_031381715.1 Saprospiraceae bacterium | reverse complement strand
GCACCTTATATTTGCATTGCTTCTCCTATTTTGACTTATATCATCAATGCCAATTCGGTCGCTTGGTTCAGCGGTTATAAATTCGATTTTGAAATATTGATTTTGAATGGACTAATTACTTTTGTGGGTTTATGGGCTATTTCTTATAAAAAATAGCACCCCTCAGTATTTTATTGCTTTGAGTACCAAATTTGTTGATGAAAGTATCGGAGTGACTTTAAGTCACTCCGATACTTTCATTGCTGTGTTCTAATAATTTCAAAAAACTAATATTTTACATCTCATCCACATTTCTTCAATAATATTCGGCTGAATTCTCGTCACGTTTTAATTGTATAATTTTATTTTACATTTAAAATGTACCCATTTTGATAAAATATCGTCTCAAGAATAATGAAATTCAGTGTTTTATGAATTGCATTAATATTGTATATTATTTTATTATTCTTATCTACGTTTTTTTGCTTGTTTTTAATGAAAACTAATCTGTCACAAACATTCATAAAATTCACCAACGCTTGTTGAAGGTTGCTATTAAATTTGAACCATATTTCACATGTTCATCTAAAAATAGAATCTACAAAATGACCTTTTTAAAAATCAATACTTTGAAGTCTTTGACTTACATTGTAATCATCGTTTTGACACAATTTTTATCTTCCACTACCGTATCAGCGAATAATGCTGAAATTGACCCTAAAATAAATGGTACAACGACAGTTTGTAAAGGAGGTTCAACCGTTTTAGAAGTTACGATTAAAGGGGAGAACGAATATGCCTCTTATCAGTGGCAAGTTTCAACGGATAATGTACACTTTTCGGATATAGAAGGCGCAACAAATAGAAATTTTATTACACCAAGCTTGACGACGACGACTTATTTCAAAGTAAAAGTGTTAGGCGGTGAAACGGGCTTAGAAGAAAGCTCAGAACCATTGCCAGTGAAAGTTGTAGAGCACCCCTCAGTACAAGTCGTTACTGATAAAGGTACAATATGTGATGGGACTAATGTTACATTAAAAGCACAATTAAATGGTGGTGTGGATTGCAAAATTCAATGGCAATTATCCAATGACAATGGAAAATCGTGGGGAAATATGGAAAATGAGACGGGCGAGACATTGTCAGTGAAGCTTTTGAAAGAAAATAACAGCCAGTATAGAGCTGTAGCAAAATGCAACGGAAATGGTTGTTGTGATTAACAGTTTGATTTGTTTTAATTAATAAATAAAGGTTTTAAAGTTGAATATCCGATGTTGCATAAACATCGGATATTTTTGTTTGTGCGCAAATACTAATTTTTTCAGTAATTTTGAATGACCGACCCAACCTTTTTATCGGGGTTGACTGTCTATTAAAATGATAGATTTAAAGGAATAATTTGAAAACGACATTCACAGAGGCAGAAATAATAGCTGGATGTGTCCGAAATGAAAGGGCTTTTCAGGAAATATTGTATCGTCAGCATTTTGCGGTGATGATGCAGATGTGCCTGCGTTATGCAAACGGTGATAGAGAAAGGGCTTTTGAGATTTTGAACGATGGTTTTTTAAGGGTTTTTAAAAAAATCAACACATTTGAGGGCAAAGGGTCGTTGCAAGGGTGGATTCGGAAACTGGTTTTTCACGCTATTTCTGATTATTTCAAAGCCAATCGGCAATACATAACGAGTGTAGTTTTAGAGGAAAACGATGTTTCTGAGCCTCAAAATGATGTTTATACTGAGGGGGGAGGAAATTCTAACCACTCGGCACTCGGTCAATTATATTTTGAAGATTTATTAAAATTGGTGGATACGTTGCCGCCTGCTACCCGTGAAGTTTTTAGGTTGTACGCCATCGAAGGATATACACATTTTGAAATTTCAGAACGACTCAATATCAGCGTCGGTACTTCTAAATGGCACTTATCAAATGCGCGTGAAAAGTTAAAAGCCATGATTGAGGATAATTCAAAAATGAGATTAATAATATGATTATCAGTTTCTTACGTATAAATGAAAGATAAAATAAATAAAGAATTAGAAGACTTAGGCTGGGCATCCATGCAGTCACTTTTGGATAAAGAAATGCCAAAAGAAGGGGCGCTTTTTATCGAAAATACTGAGGGGGGAGATGCCAGTTCTACGGCAATAAATGTGCCCGATACACAGGGCTCGGAAAGTAAGAAGAAATGGCTTTGGTTACTTTTACTCCTTTGTTTTGTGGGTTGCGGAATAGCATCATTGCAATTATTAAAAGAAAGAGCGGCTCAAGATGCTGAAAATTGTATACCACCGATTGCACAAAATGATAAAATTGAAGTTGATATTTCAAGTAGTGAAACTGATTTTGAAAAACATGGAAACCTCGGAAATAGCATAAAATCGCCTTCAATTGATGCTGAAATTTC